>JAEUSG010000657.1 GCA_016788315.1 Fibrobacterota bacterium
AAAAGGATACAGTTTATAACGAAGACTGGAAACTTAAAGATTACAAGTATGAATTTGATGAGGAACACGCAGGTCAGAACCTCTTTGGACTTGGAAACTACATAGCATCCGGTTTTTATGAAGGTGGTAGGACATATTCCATATCTGCAAGAGCAAATATTCCTGTAAATGTTAAATCAATAACTAACTGGATGATTAGACAGGGTGATAAGGCAGCCGCACTTCCAAATGGAAAACCTGTACAGCCATGGCAGAGAATGTTTAAGACCTATCTTGGTGTTTCATTCAACTACACTAAGTCTACGCACATATATTCTATAAAGAAAGGGCGGGATAAGTTTGGTTTGACTAATCCAAACAATCCAGGCCATCTTGTAGATGATAATAATGATGGTTACTATGAATACAATGTTGGTCAGGAGGCATTTTCAATAATGCTTGATTTGTCGATAAATCCTGATTACGTTGCAATAGGCGCTAGGTAATACAAGTTTTTCTAAAGGCGGGGTCTGTTAAACGGCCCCGCATCTTCCATTTTCTCTGTACCATTTTAATCCATCAATCAGCATCTTTACGTTTTCCCAAGGAACGCCCGGAGCCATTGAGCTTGAACAGCCTAGAGTGAGGCCTGTTTTGGGGCCATTCTCAACCAGCCACTTCAGCTCTCTCTTTACATCGTCGGGTTTGCCGTGCGGGAGAGTGGTTGTAACAGATACACCTGCTTTGATATAGATATCCGAGCCATCTTTTGGTTTCATCTTGCAGATGTTTACATAGTCCATACCATATTCATACTGGAAGCCCTGAAACCCGTTAAGACCCGCTTCAAGAAGCCTTGGAAGCATTTGCATAAGGTTGCCATCACAGTGCCAGATTAGTGTGTAGCCCCGGTTTGCAACAGGTGCAATTGCGCGGGTAAAATGGGGGAGCCATATTTTGTCAAGACTCTTAATGTCTACGAGGGTTCCTCTCGAATCGGCCATGTCGTTGTCGAGACGGTCGTATGCAGGAAAGAGGCCGGTGTCAAAGGCTTTCGATACTGCTCTGTTGTGCATTGCGGCATAGTCGGAGTCAATTGCAAAATGTTTTTCCAGCACTTCCGGGAAAAGCGCATAGGCCATGAAATAGTTTTCGTAGCCGTAGCGTGAATAATAGAGTTTGGGGAATTTGACAATATTGTAGGGCGCTTTCAGGATGTTGCTGCCGAACTCCTTTTGAACAGATTGCTCATGATCTATTATGGCTTTGATTGTAGCCTCTTCATTAAATGTCTCTATCATTTTTTTTGTATTAGGTATGTTGAACTTTTCAAGATGTTCTGCAACTGCTTCCGGCGAGTCTATGCTAATACCATCCAGTACTGGTATAAGTCCTGTTGTTGCGCTATGTGAACCGCTCTCGTAACCCTTGCTGCCCATTGTAAGAGGGTTTCTTGGAATATATTGATCTATTATGCAGCATCCTGCATTGTTCTGTGCTTTTAGATAGATTTGCTCCGGGGTGTTGACGTATTCACCTGGTTTGGACTCTGCAAGTCTATCGATATGTGAATGTTCCATTGTATGTGTTGCCCAGGTTGGAATTCCTTTGGTTGGAATCTTGCGGATTGTCTGCCATGCTAGTTCGGCACGCTCTGATAGATTTGTCACTTTTGGCTCTCCTTTTTTGGTTTTAATAGTGTTAACATTGATAAATATATCGCACATTATAGCGGTAAAAATGGACTATTGTGTATAAAAGATGTATAAAACTATACTAATAGCATGGCTATTTATAAACTGGCAGGGTTCGGCTTTGGAGACGATACTGAGAAGAGGTTGCTGCATGTAGTTGGCGCATATTCTATGATTATCAGCCGATCAAGTGAAGCACCTGTCAGGCATTCACATCCTTTTTGGGTGCTGGCCTGTAGATATATGGAAAGTGAGTTAGTTAGGTTTAAGCGAAACAGCGGAGAGTGGTATAAGCAGCCTTTGAATACAGTTGCAATCACTCCGCCGAATGTTCCATACTGGCAGAATTTTTCAGAACTTCAAACCCCTATGCACGCATTCTTCATAACATTTTATGGAGGAGAGAGTGCAGGGTTAGAATTCGCGACGGAAAATGGTAAAAGTACCGCATATTTTTTGGATGCTGACGGCTCGCTGGCTGCTGAAATCCGTAAAGCAACTGCCGTAGCAGAAACCGGAAAAGCTGATTCATTTATGAGTGTTCATGCATCGCTATTCACCGTCATTTCACGCATACGAATGTTGACATTGCGTGATAAGGTGTCTTCTCTTTGGACAGAGCCTTCGAACAGAGAAGAGAAAAGAATAGAAAACTTTAAAAAGAGTCTGACAGAATTCTTTATTTCTAGACTGCCCGAAAGAGTTTCTATCGAAGCAACAGCTGAAGAGTTTGGGTTGAGTGTTCCGGGATTATTCAAACGGTGCAATGTGTACGGGTTGGAGAGTCCGGCGCAAATCCAGAACAGAGTCCGCATTGAGAAAGTGAAGTCACATCTTCTTCAGGGTGAGTCATTAAAGGCTGTTGCATATAAATGCGGGTTTTACGACAGCTACCATCTTTCAAGAGTTTTTAAGCAGTATACGGGGCTCTCTCCACGTCTTTTTTTAAAGAGCCTTCCTTATCGTTTATAGTGTAAAACTTAAAGTAACTATTCTTTCGGTCCAAACCCCTCACATAGGTAATGATAACCGCTTAAGGAACTTTTTTCCCTTCAAATTTGCCCATAAGCAGCCATTCACCATTCACTTTAAGTTTTACTGAACCCTTATATATATCAACGCTTTTGACGCTATTCTAATGGAGTCTGAAGTTAAGGCATGCACATTGCAAGAGATGTTTCTGCAAGGGAAGCACGCAGATGCAGTAAAGTTAAAGTAGTGCTTTAAGTGAAAGAGAAAAAAATGAAACTGAAAGACATACTCATTATCGCCGGGGCCATTCTGCTCTCCTTCCCGATAGTACTGGGTACATCGATGCTGGCAACCGGATTTATGAAACTCACCTTCGGTTTTAATGTAGAAGAAGAGGTTCAGAAAAAGGAAGAGGTTGATGCAATTAAGTGGAACCACAGACAGGATTCCATGATGCTTCAGCATTCAAAAGCTCTTCAGGCCCTTGAAAGTCAGCGCGCTGAACTTGAAAAAAAAGCAATGGAGATTAAAGAAAACGAAGAGCGTCTCCTTACTTTGAAACAGGATGTCTCAAACAGAACGGAAGATCTTAAGAAGACAAAGAGTCAGATTGAGGCTCTTGTTAATAAAAGTGCTGAGATGGAGGATCGCCGTCTGAAACAGCTTGCGGGTGTTTATGCATCCATGAGAGCTGAAGAGGCTGCCCCCATTCTTTACACATTAAAAGATGAAATGATAGTCAGTATAATGGAGAAGATTACAGATAACCGTCAGAAAGCAAAACTGATGGCCGCTTTCGGGAATATAAATAAAGAGCGTGCTGGCGAAATAAGCC
>JAEUSG010000691.1 GCA_016788315.1 Fibrobacterota bacterium
GATCTTTTGGCAAATAAAACACATTTCTTGAATTTCCGTATACACCAGACACGTCACCCGAAGAGGATTCTACAGACTCTTCATTTTGTAACGGAATAGGAAGTATTATATTGTCAAGCCAGCTATCATAATTTGTAGTAATAAAAACATTAGACAGTTGCGATATTAAGCTGTAAAGTTTCTCTCCCTTAGCCTTCTTTTCTGGGCTTGTAGCTTTAAATAGTGAGTCGTATGAGATATTCTTTCCTGACTTTTCTTGAATACTACGAGCCATGGAAAGCTTTACTCTTGGTGGCTGATTCTTGATTTGGTCAAATTGGGCATGTGTCATTAATTCAAGATCTATTAGCTTTTGGATTAAACCATCTGCAAATCCGTCCCAACTTGGATAACCCGCTATTATAGATGCACCGGAACCAATAAATGGTATGAGTTTACGTTGTACAGCAACTTCTTTGAGATATTCCAAAACTTTTGGTTCGATCTCAATAATAGGATTATCCAAATAAATCTCCCTGCCCTTCTGTAACTATCCTCTTCTTCCTGCCCTTGGCGTTCGCCTTTCCTTCCGCTACAACAGCCGCTTCGGCTTCAGCTTTTGCAGCCTCCTCGGATGCTCTCTCATGATTTAGCGCCAACAATCTTTTTAGCACCTCTTTACGCGCTGCCGGGCTTATTGTATAGCGCACACGATCATTCTCTGGCAATGTCTCTACTTCGTGGAAGTCATGTCCTAAATCAAGGTCACTCCAACCATATGCATCACGAACCGCATTATCCATAGTGACGTGTAGCCGGCGCAATTCTAAAATCCCGTTATAACCGCTTTCTGATTCTTCAGGTGTTTTTTTGCTGACTTTCTCAACAATAGCAGGAGTGAGTCCTCTTGTGTGAAAGAGGTTGTAAATATCAGTCAAGCCAAGCCAGAGTGAAAGCATTAACTGACGCCGGTGTCCGTGATATTGCTCACCAGTTTTTGCAAGTGAGTCATTATTTGCATTCCATTGACTAGCAGGGAATGGAAATGTTTCAAAACAATCTGATGGAGAATAACGAAGTCGCGTCTCTAAAGCACCACTATACCTGCGTGCCCAGACTTCGTGTAATGTTGATTGAATAACTGTGAAAAAATCCCAACGGTCGATGGTGAAAAAATTAATTGCATCTGAAAACTGCCAATTGGTAGGGCATGCAGAAATAATAAGATGTTTGGTTGTTCGTGCTGAAGCGAAGCATCGAGACAATGATCTTATTTTATTATATGCCTGTTGCCTGGTGCGCATAAACTGCCACCATTTTTCGCGACCAATTTTATCTGATTGTTTCTCTCTCTCAGGCTTAACATGTTTTTCAACAATTTGAAAGGGATGTTGATATTTTAAAGCTTTCTCTATAGGCCAATCTGAAAAATTAATAATCGATCTGCCTGGTTTAGATTCAGGATCGTTGTTAATTTCTTGACCATTAATTAATGGTGATATAACGTCCGCATTCACGGGGTCGACCTTAATCAAATCTATTGCATCATCATTTGAGATAAGGAATCCATCTCCAAGAAAGTAAGTTCCTGTTGAAACCAAATTTAAGTTATCAATCAGCTTAATTGGTTCTCCAATATCGTGAACATCTTCAAAATATGCATTGATATAATCAACCTGTTTGCCGTCTAAGCTTTTCTTACCAATCCATTTTCCCTTATGAAGAGCAACAAGCGAAACAACCAAATTTGCATGGCCGGGCCATTTAATGCCACGCACAGCCATGTTCATATCACCACCCTGTATAATTATTTGTTCTAGTCCGTCTTTTCTTATGTCACCATCTTTGATTGAATTTGTTGTGATGAATGCAGTAAAACCCATTGGCTTTAACAACGAATAAATTCTTCGTATAAAATACACAACCAGATCGCTAAGACCGGTTGGTGCATAAGCATGTCTGACATATTCGCAAAATGCATACCCATATGTACCGCTTAGTTGTTTGTCGCCTAAATAAGGTGGATTGCCAAGAATACAGTCAAAACCACCGTTCTGAATTATTTCTGGAAATTCTAAGAACCAATTAAAAAATCTCTTCTTCTCACCTACAGACCAAGCCATCGCAGTTGCCTGACTCTGAGGCGCACGCTGACCAGACCAAAGCTCCTTGAACTCTGCATCCGTAATAAGCTTGGTTGAATTCTCTTTTGTTTTCGGAATGTAAAATTGTGCAATGGGAATTGAAGCTATATGAGAAAGGAGATAAGCGTTCTTATCACGGGTAAATTCAAAATAGCGAGCCTTCTTTGCCTCAATCTCATCTGGCGTTCCTTCAGGCAACACAGCAAATTCTCTCCACGCCTTAGTAAGAGATGCATACATGTTTTCCATTTCAGGGGTGAAGGCTAATGATAACTGTGTTCTGCCACGCTCATTCTTATTCTGTTTTCTAAATTGTGCTGCTATTTCCTTATCATCGCCCGGCATTGTCGTAAAGGCTTCATCTGGAATACCCTTTTCAAGTTCTTCGCGTTTTACGAAGCCTACAATAGCGTTACCACACTTTATATGGTGGTCAAGAAAGTTTAAAGGCTCATTCGGATTATGCGCTTCGAGCCAGAGTGCAACCTTACATAGTTCAACAGCTAGCGGATTCAGGTCAACACCATAAATACACTCTTTAATTACATCTCGAATTGCAGTACGAAAAGCGGTAGGTGTTGGCTGCTCTTCACCAGTGCGAACAACGGCAAGTTCTGTTGCAACACGTCTGGCGGCAGCAAGTAGAATGTGACCGGAGCCGCAAGTAACATCTGCAATGCGTAGGGAGAGAAGGGCTTTTTCAGGCTCTTTTTCTTTGAGCTTATCATGAATCAAATAGTCAAGTGAATGTTTTATCAGCGGCTGCACCAAGTCATCTGGGGTATAATGCGATCCAGTTGCAGAGCGTTTATCTCCCTGCTTAAACGCAAACTCTAGTCTTTCTCCCATTGAATGAAACACAGGCTCATATTCAAGCAACCCTTCATATACGGAACCAAATTCTTCAACGTTAAGCGCAGCATAATTTACACGAATTACTTGTTTATTATCCGGATGCTGGTAGAGGCCAAGTGAACGGATACAACCAAGGAGAATATCATTACTAAGAGTCGATTGGTTAAGCAAACCAATTGCTGAGGGGCCAAAAAGGTCGCCGGCAAGTGGGGCAATGCCCAGTTTTTCACCAGGACCGTGTGCTTCAAATAAGCGGAAGTTTGAGAGAAGTGCAAGCCATAGGTCGTGATGGCGGTGGTCGGCAAGGTAGCGCTTTTCAGAGAGACGGCGCAACCGTTGGAGACTGTAATAGCTGTCATAAATATCACGCTGTGCTTTTTTACTTTTTGCAGGATAAACTAAGTTGCGCTCTTCAATCACAAGTAGAAATAGAAGCCTGTAAATAAGGCGTAATAAATTTTGATAATAAGCTTCTGGAGTAAGTTGGCCAGAGGTAATAGCTGAACGGAGAGTGTTGTTGGCTGGATGGGATAAAAAGCCGTTGCCAAAATCACGAATAGCCTGCTCTACGGCTTTGGATAGTCCATCCCGGATGCGAGCGCCGGAATCTAAAGAGTCCTGATGATACTTTTCAACGATGCTATCGGCAGCGGCTGTGTGGTCGGCGGGTAATCGTGTAACGTGTAACAGACGATAGAGAAGTGCAAAATCGGCAAACAAACCATCAGTAAATATTCTATCCAGGTCAAATTCGAGATAGGTGAGTTTGACGAGTCGTGAGCTGTCGCGCAGTAATCGTAAGATTCGACCATTCGTGACTATCCCATAAAGTTCATCACGCAGATTAAGATATTCCTGAAGCATCGCATGCGCTGACATGCGTAAAGTTGCTTTTTCTGACTTTCGGTCAAGTCCAGCAGGTTCGCGGCAACCAACGATATGAACAGGTGTCAGCCCTCTATTTATTACCCTATGAGAAATGGCATAATTCTTTTCGTTTAACTCAATACCTTTTGCCTGGTATTCAAGCTGGTAACCGAGTAAGCCAAGAAGTGGCGTAATCCAAAGATTACGGGTTTCAGTAGTTGCCGGGCTTTCACTTTTTAAAGTGTCTAGTTTTCTTTGAAAGATACGCCAGTAGTCTTGAGCATCAGCCCAGGCTCGAGCAATTTCATCTTTAACTTTTATGCTGGGGTCGAGACCAAAGTCGGAAGGTTTCTGACCATTTGCATCTTCGAGCCTTTCAAGAATGTCAGGCGAAAAGATTGAACCTTCTATTCGGATGCTTGGGTAGTTCATACGCTTTGTGGTCTCAGTATTACTGGACATCCTTCTGATGTATGTCCAAGCAAATTTAAAACAGAAATACTTTTAGCGCCTGTCGGAATAAGCCACTCTTCCTCTTTTACATCAAGACACGAACGGAGGAGTTTTTTGGCAACTTCAGCGTGATCACCAGAAGCATCTCCAACAACGAAGCCTTCAATCAAATGGACTTGTTTGCTTTGAATTGAATTGTTTGCATCTAGTTGCCGAAGAATATGTAATGCTGCCAAAGACATGGATGCTCCAGCTTGGCAATACCATAATTTATCCTTTGGAACTTTTTCAAAGTGTCCTCTTTCGACTGGGTTTCCCTTCTCATTAAATGTTGATGAAAGAGGTGCTTCAAGGACAAGGACGAAAGATGAATGTGATTCAGCAAATTTAATGATATGAGTAATCGCTTCTGCAAATCTTAACTTGCAGCTTTCAATGGCTGTTCTATTATGTGTTACAGTCGCGACTCCGCAAGATTTTGATTCCGAAGAAAAGCCGACATCCATTGCTAGAATGGGGAGGCTAAATCCGGTTTTATTAAACTCTTCAAGAGTAGTTATTGCTGTAATCATATTTTCTATGCAGCATCCGGTAAAAGTATGTAGATGCCTAATAGGTCCATTGGCAGGACTGGATAAACAACCTGAAATTTTTTCCCATCCATCAGGGAACTAAAGCGTTCATGAGACTCCACTAATTTTTTTGATTGAGACTCAGCGACGTTTGCAAACTCGTTGGAGAGGTTATCCAATTGAGTAAGCTCATTGTTCAAAAAGTTGCCACGAGCTTGAATTGATAAATCTGAAGATGCTTTTGCAGTTAGAAGGAGCAATTTGGCCTGTTCATGGCTCATGAATTCTTTACTGTCTGGTGTTCCTTTCCATCCCCAAAGCACCATCTCTTCCGCTACAATTTGGTGTCCGCTCTTACCCTGCTCTATCACATTACGGCAACGGAAGAGCAGTATCGTTGTTTTTGTTTCAACCTGTAGTGTGCGAATCACAGCAGTTCGTGCAGCCCGTTTGTCCTGTCTGGCAAGTGTGTTGGCCATTATTACTTGGCAAAGCTGCTCTACAAATCGATTGTTCCGACCCAGATAATAAAAACCTTCAGGCGTCGGTGACTTGAAACTTACTCTTACAAAATCACCTGGCGGTAGAAGTTCACGCAGTTGCGGAGGCATGTTTGCCATAACAATACGAAATCCTTCGTGGTCAGGCGTTACTTGAACTCCAAACAAATTAGCAAGAGTCGAAGTGACAAATGATTCAACCGCTGTTGGATCACCAATAGCTTCATCCATCCCTCGTAAATCTTCTTCTATTTCCTGTGGCTTGATAGCATTTTGCGCAAAAATACTTCTTGATGCTTTTTCTCTCTCTGCCGCTTCATCAACTTTACGAGTCAGTGCTGCACTGGTCGCTTTGGCTTCTTCCATTTCAACAAAATCGAAAGTAAGCTGTTCTTCTCCCTGTCCTAAAGCACCTTTTGCAACAATCTTGCGGTTAGGGTTGAGCAAGAGTGATTGCGTAATTGTGTCGATAATACTTTGTGAATCTTCAGGAAATGGTACGTTGATACCAGTTGCTCTTTTGATTTCTCTAACCTTACGAAGTAATACATCAAGTACGATACCGTCAATTGGGTTGTCTGCGCCATACAGAAGACATGCTTTAACCTCTGGAGAACTCTGCCCAAAGCGGTCCACTCGTCCTTCTCTTTGTTCAAGCCGATTTGGATTCCAAGGTAGATCATAATGCAGGATAGCTGTAAAATGGTCTTGGAGATTAACGCCTTCGCTCAGACAATCGGTTGCGATTAGAACACGGAGCTGAGTTTTACCCATTTCTTCGATCCGTTGCTTTCGAATCTCGTCGGGCAATTCACTGGTTATAACTTGAACATTAACCTTTGGGAATTTTTTCTTGAGCGTACTCGAAAGGTGTTCTCCAACATAATTAGCGGTCGCAATGTATCTGCAGAATACGACTGGTTTAAAATCTGATTTTAGCCAATCTTCCAGAATAAGCTCTGTTGATGCCATTTTCTGGTCATCTTTAATATTGCTGAGTAGTTCCAACTGTTTGGCAAATGCGCTTAACTCTTTGCGCTGATAATCAGTCCATTGATTTCTTTCAACAATTTGAGTCGGAGTATTATCGCCCTCAAATCCAAATTCAGTATCGCGTACTGGATTTGTTTCTTCAATTTCTTCGTCAAGAGCAAGGCCAGAAAGACGAGTCTGTAACATTTCAATTCCAGCAGCAGGGCTAGACATTACACCTCGCAACAGTGCTAGTGCAGTCCAGTACTGAACACGCTTTTGCCCGGTTCCTTGCTCGCCCGGTGATATCAGTTTGCGTGCGAAGGAAAGCAGGTTGTTGAACAAATCTATATATGTAGGCGAAAGTCCGTAGGCCCATTCAAAAGAATCCCGTTTAGGAAATGGAGTTTTTTCATTCATCCATTTTTCAACATCGGCGCGTTTTCGTTGTACAAAAAATCCTGCAAGCTCTTTCCGCTCGACGGCAGTTGAATTGGGCAAATCTACAGTTTCAAAGTCAGTGCGCAATAGTCCGAGTAATGAATTAAATTCTTCGGGCTTGCCACTATGAGGTGTCGCAGTAAGCATAACAAAATGCTGACCTTGTTTTTCAGATAGTCGACGAAGTAAATGATACCGTTGCTGCTGTGTATTTGATGCTGCTGCAGGTCTTGCACAAGTGTGAGCTTCGTCAACAACAACTAATTCCGGGCATTGTTCTACAAAAACATCATGTCTGGAATCAGATTTAATAAAATCGATACTGATGACCTGATATGGATAATATTCGTATACACTGGTATCGCCCTGAATTTGTCTGTCCAAGCGCGCCTGTGTATTCGAGCGGATGATTACAGCTTCGATATCAAGTTTGGCACGAATTTCTGCTTGCCATTGGTCACAAAGGTGAGGGAGACAAATAATTGCAAACCTTTTTATTTTGCGACGCTCCAACAACTCTTTGATTATTAGTAATGATTCAACTGTTTTTCCAACGCCCACATCATCAGCAATTAGCAGGCGCACGACATCCTGCCTTAGCGCCATAATAAGAGGAACCATTTGATACGAACGAGGTCGGAATGAAAGTTTTGCCAACGCTCTAAATGGGCCCGCACCATTTCTGAATGCCAATCTTGCGGCATCATATAGAATTCTGGCGGTACTCAAATCTCCAATGTCTTCAGTAGATGGCGGTACAAAGCGTGCATCTTTAGGAAGGTCTTCTTGTATTGCGAGAGGGAGATATATTCCTGTAGTCTCATCTTCGGAACCGCCAAGAGGCTTAACTATGAGCAGCTCTTTATCATCGGAGGGAAGTACAATCCAATCCCTTCCGCGCAGTGACACCAATTTACCTGGTTGCAAAAGTGTAGTTGTCATTTTACTTTCTTAAAAATATCTGGTCTTTCTGCAATTTTTGCAGCCAAGTTATCTTTATAATAATAGACCCAAACTTCATCACCACGAGCAATTATCGCCTGTCTTTTTTTGGAATCATCTGCGATGACATCTGCCTGGTCATGTGGGGTACCATCACAGAAAACCCAAAAACGATTATTGTAATAAAAGTCAGGTTGGACATAGAGCCCTTCAACTTTTTTCTGCGCAGAATCCGGCAATCGAAGTCCATTTTCATACAAGTAATCGATGAATTTCCGTTCGGTTGTAGAATTCGGGTCTAGATTTCTTAATAGAGATTGATACTGCTCTTCGTAGTTTGAATAACTTGAGTTTGTCTGTATTTCAAGTTTTGAGATCCGCAGCTTTTCGAGAGCACTTTTAATTAAATGGCGATCGATGACTTTGTGGTCCCTCTGATTATAATAGCTTAATAAATCATCGTAAGTCGCAGGACCTTTATATACCTGGTCATCAAATCGGCAGAGCTCAATAGCCTTTTCAATAACTGCATGGAATTCACCAATATTCTCAACAAATCTAGACAGGATACCGAGACTGCCTTCTGCGGCCTCGTAGATAAGAATATTTGGGGCTTCTGGGTCACCAATTGTTGTTACCCCAATTTCATTGGACTCTACTTGAAAGACAGATTCGATGGCACGCTTCAGCGCATGTTGTAGAGTAATAACACCGTCAGGTAAAAGTCCGAGTGGCTGAATAGGCTCGATAAATAAGGTGTCTGCCAATCTGGACGTCCAAAGTTTAACAAGCTTGTAATTTTCTTTTTGATTCTCTGTCGGTTCTGGGATTGAGCTGCGCCAGTCACCCGAAATAATACCTATCGGATAACCTTCATGTTTATTGGCTCGCCACTGAATACTGACATCAACTAAACGAGCAGATTGGATGAATCTAAGATTTAATAAAGAGCCCTCTCCAGTGTGGACTGTTGCCTTTTTCACACGGTCGAGAGAACCGCCATCAATTGTGAAATATGTCCGAATCTCAAAGCCCTTGGATAAGCGTTCCTCTTCTTCACAGGTAATTCGTTCACGCTCTTCTGCACGGGACTCAGACATTTCTGCCAAGTCATGAACTGTTTCTTTATTATGCGTATCGCTTAAGCTTAATCCTGTGAATGGGCAATTCTCCAATGAAGTCTGCTCATCTGCAAGAACATAGCCAGCACGTTTGCTTATCTTGATATCCTTAAGACTTGTTTCCAATTCTTGGGTTATCAGTTGTGAGACTCTGTATTTCCGGCCATTATGATAAATGATATTGAGTGGGCCGAATTCGCGCAAAGCGATTGATCGAGGGCGCGATACGAATTCACCTCCGGTTGCTGTAGTGGGTAAGAATATTCTGATGGGAAGCCGTGTGAAATTGTATCCCGGTAAAAACCCTTCTGAAGCCAGATACCTGTATGGATAGAATTCAGAAAGTTCAGATGAACCACCTATATCATTTCTCAGAAGATCCAACTGACGAGTGGCCTGGTCTAAACTACGTTTATGCTTTTTGTACTCGTCGCTTCCAAGTTTTAATGTGCCACTATCAAGGCGCTGTGTTGCAACTGAAAGCACGTTTTTAGCAGAATTAAAAAGTGTGCGCCATCTATTAAGCGAGCCGTCTAATGCATCAACTATTTTATTGATGTTTTGCTCAATCCATTGTTCGTTGTACCAGTGTCCTGCTTTTTGAACCAGTTCATTTTCAAAGTCGTAAAGCACCCTCTTATATGAGAATTTTAATTCCGCAAGTTTCTGGCTTGATATTTCAAGTCCGGCAACAACAGCTTTATCTAATGGGAATTTGTCATTGCCTTGTTCTACAAAATTCATGAGTGATGTGCGGCCTGTAGTTTTTTCACCCTCCATCGCAGGCATTCCAATTTCCGAAACCACAAATGCGTGCAGATGTGTTAAGAGCAATTCTTTATTGCAGAGGTCGAGTCGCGGCGCTTGCACCGTTCCGGCAACCAAATCAGTTGGTGAATTGAAATAGTGACGATCGTGAGGTGCATAACTTGAGCAGAATGTAAAAACTAGCGCACCCTGTCCGCTTCTGCCGGCTCGTCCGGAACGCTGTGCATAATTAGCAGCATTGGGTGGTACATTCCGCATGTGGACGACACTTAATCCGCCAATATCTACACCAAGTTCCATTGTTGGTGAACAGAAAAGAACACTGATTGATTTTGTTCTGATTCTATTTTCATCTGGAATTTTCTTTTCATCATCCAGATACCAGTCTGCTCTAAATTTATCTTCGCGATCCTTACGGGTATCATTATTCAATTGTCCAGTATGATCCTCTGCCCTAAGTTTTTTGGTGACAGAGAAGTCTCTTTGGTACATGTCACGGAAATAGGAGTTTGGCCGAGGATTCTTTTCTTTATATCCGCGTCTTTTGACAATGTCTGGGCGCACAGTCTGCCCATCTCCAAGTTGCCAAATTATTCGTTCAATTCTTAATCTGTAGATTGGTACTTCTTCGTTCTCGGTATTCTTTGCAGTCCGCGAAACGATATAGTCAGCCGCCTCTAGTTTTTTCATCAGCCGGATAATAAAACTATTGTAATTATCACCCTTCAAATTGACTTCGATTTTATTAAGCTGAATGTAGTTTTTAATAAACTTGCCAAGCGCACTCACGCTTCCCATACTTTTTGTATATAGTTTCGCAGTCTTTTTATTTAGTGCGTCAATACGCAAAAATGATGGCTCTCTAAGATGTTCGTTTTGATCCAGAGTCCACGGGGCTAATAATTTTTCACAGAATAATTTTTCGTTTTCCTGTAGCTTTGAGGAATTAAAATAATTCTCACTATGTAATGCATACTCCAGTCTAAAAAAGTCCAGAACAGCTCTAATGAATTCAGTCCTATCTTCAACTGAAAGAACATTTAATAATTCTAAATCTTTCCAATGATCATTGTTTGCTGCGACACTATTAAGATGCGCGTAACCGATTTCCAATAAGGCACACTGTTCAAGATTGGGGAGAATGATTCTCCAGCTTCTTCGCAAGTCAGAAATGATTCTATAAAAAAGAAAATCTTGGAATAGATTTTCATATTCCTTTCGAATATGTGGCATCGGTGCTTCATCATTGCGATTTGCAAATTCTGTAAACGGAAGATTAAGAGAATTAAAAACAGCCTCGCTAATATTGGCAAAAGAAAGTGTTTTGGTTGGACTGTCCTTCAGGGCTCGCCAAATACCCGCTCTGAATCGAATCGTTTGAACGAAGTCATTAAAGTGACCTGCCTGTA
>JAEUSG010000023.1 GCA_016788315.1 Fibrobacterota bacterium
GATAGCAACCGCAGAACAATCTGTAAGCGTTCCTGCACTTAGTTTTGAGTCCAGTAAAGCTTTAATGCTTTCTAAAACATTGAATGCTACAGCTTCGCCAAATCCCTTTTCTAAAACAGTACAGATAGCTGTTACTGTTAACAAAAGTAAGAACAAACCAAATGTCTCAATTTATGATGTTAATGGTCGACTGGTTAAAGTGCTTTCAGTAAAAAATATACTGGGAAATATGTCGCTATATGGTTGGGATGGTACAGACAACCTTGGCGGATCGCTTAGAAATGGATTTTATTTCTACCGTGTACGACTGAATGGTGAAGAGGTTTCCGGCAGGCTGACGCTTTTAAAGTAAGAGCAGCTTTTTGTTTTTGATGCTCTCGATGTAAAAAATCGACATTAAGCTGTTTTTAATACATTTTATGCGAAGTTCCTGTAGGATTCCCTGAAGCTCTTTGGTGAATGTCCATGCTGTTTACGAAACCATCGGGAAAAGTAATAGGGGTCTTCAAAACCTAAAGTGTGGCCTATTCGTGAAATTGTTTCCTCAGTGCTTACCAAAAGCGATTTAGCTTTAGCCAGTTTAAGCTGCGAAAAATAATGTGCCGGCGAGACTCCTGTCGTTTTACGGAATGCTTTGCGTATGTATTCGTAACTGATTCTGTTTTGGTTACAATAATTTAACATGTCAAAGCTTGCTTCAGACATGTTGTTACTCATATAGGTTATTATGTTCTTGACATTTGTGTTCTTGTGAGCGCCTGCTTCTGGATTTACTCCTAATGTTAATGTTTCGTGCAAAATACAGAGCAGCAGCCTGCTTACAGAATCTGAAACTGCTTTTGAATTATTCTTGGTCTGTAATACAGCATCTGCAGACCATAACCTAATATTCTTGTTTTGTCCTACAGAATAGATTGGCTGTGCAGGGTCCAGTACACCTTCTTTTAACCACAGTCTTGGAATGGTGCCATCAAATACATACCAGTAACTGAATGATTTCTGATGAGAGTTTGTACCATAACGATGCGCAACACCTGGAAAGAGAAAAAAGATATCACCCTCCTTTAGCCTTAGCGCACCAGTCGGAGCTGATTCAAATTCATTTTCACCCTTAACTAAATAGATAAGGGCGAAATTCGTCAGAGTCCTGTAGTTATCAATAATGCCGCTATTTGGACCAAGGCTTTGTTCGTTCAATCCAAGCACCTCAAGTCCGAATCTCTGTGCCGATTGTGATTGCTCTGAAAGCCACATAAAATCTCCTTTCTGTCTTATAATATACCAAATTATCCATTATAAAGTTTAAAATGTCCATTTTTATTCATAGATTAAATGCTTAGATTTATACCAAATTGAACCAAAAGGATAATTATATGCAAAAAAAAGCTATTGAAAAACTGCGCTCATTTTATGCACGTGAAGCAAATGCGCCCTTTGTTCAGTCAGAATTTGGTTTCTATTCATTGGATGCCTGGAAAGAGCAGGGGATGCCACAGGATGTTGCAAAAGAGGTTTTATTCGGTTTTGATGAACCGGCACGTTATGACCTCAAAGGTCTTGGTTGGTGTGAATCGGCGTTTGTACCTCTATTTGAGTCCAGAGTTATCGAAGAACGGGGCGAGCATGAGATTGTCCAGGACTTTGCAGGAAGGCATGTGCTTTATTTCAAAAACCGGCGATCAGGTTTTATGCCGTCTTATGAAAATCATCCTGTAAAAGATTTGAAAACATGGAAGGAAAACTGTGAGTGGCGTTTAGATCCCGGTAATCCTATCCGTAAGCAAAATATTAAAATGCAAATTGCTGAAGCTAAGCAGGCGGTGGTAGAGGGAAAGATAATAGTACAACAGGTGATTGGCGGCTATATGTATCTTCGCAGTCTAATAGGACCGGAAGATTTACTATATAAATTTTACGATGATCCTGAATTAATTCATTCCTGCATGAAAAGCTGGTATGATCTTGCAGATTTCGTTATATCCGAACATCAAAAGGAGATTACACTTGATGAAATCTTTTTTGGTGAAGATATCTGCTATAATAATGGTTCGCTGATTTCTCCTGAGATGATACGTGAGTTTCTTTTTCCATATTATCAACAGTTGCTAAATAATGCGCGAATGCGGCAGTTAGATAAAACAAGGCATCTCTATTTTCAGCTTGATACAGATGGCTGGGCTGCTCCGGTTATTGAACTTTATAAAGAAATAGGTATGGATTATATGTCGCCTTTTGAAGTAGCTTCAGGATGCGATGTTGTTGAAATACGTAAGAAATATCCTGATTTGTTGATGCGTGGCGGATTTGACAAGCGAATACTTGCTAAAGGGAAAGAGGCTATTGATCGTGAGGTCGATCGTATTTTCCCGTTTATGAAAAAACATGGAGGCTATATTCCGCAATGTGACCATGGCGTTCCTGCTGAAGTTTCATATGAAGACTATCTCCATTTCAGAAAGAGATGTCAGGAGTTCGGATAAGCTATTTTAGCGGTGCAAAATCCGGATTGCAGCCGTTTCATTATTAAGTCTTAGTCGTGCTACGTAAACACCGTTTGCATTTAGATGTTTTCGTTTTAGAAAGACCTCGTTTTTGCCTATTGTAACATTACCGTCAAATAGTGTTGCGACTTTTTTGCCGGATATATCATAAAGATTCAACACCGCACGACCTGTAAATGGGGCGTAAAATGAAATAGTGCTGGATTCTTCGCATGTCAATTGAAGATGTTTCTGCAAAGTGTTTTTGCCGTTACTGTTTTCTTTGCGTGTCTCGTAACCGCTTAGACTTTTGAATGCGCTGTTAAGAGTAAAGACTCCACGTGAAAATCCGAAAGAATTTACCGAGGCGTTTACATCTACATATGAACCAGCTGGAGCGTGTGTGCTATCTACGCCGGTGTAGTATAACCATACGGAATCATTTCGTATTACAGATTCCACCCCGGTGACAAGTCCAAGAGCTTCGGATGGAAGTGCTCTCTGCCAAACGAAATCAGGAGGTGTGGAATAATCAATAGTCCAATTTTTAGCATCGCTTGAAACGGCATGTCTGAAGCCGTAAACACTATTACTGCTGCGTGCCAGGCTATCTCTTTCATGCGGACGGTCGTTACTGAACCACAGGTGCCATTTACCGCGTATGCTGTCATAAACAACAGATGGTTGTGCACCACCGGAGCCATATTGGTCAATGAGTGATGCTACCGGATTATCTGTGTCCGGTGTCCAGTGTATGCCATCTGTAGAAATAGCATGACTTACACCCCATGCCAATGTTTCAGATGGAAGGCAGCTGCCGGAACATGCGAAACTGGAAAACCACATGTGATAAACACCATTCCGTAGGGTAATGTCTGGATCCGCAACAACACCTCTTACCATTGATGCAGCCCGAGGGAGCGCCTCTTTGGGCATAAGAACCAGTCCAGCTTTTCCATAAGGGGATTCATTAGCAGCTATTCTGGTGAAACGGTGGCCATCGCTGGAAAATGCCACGCCTATTCTATATTCATCATGCTTGTTGTAGCCGGAATAGACCATGATATATCTTTTTTCGGAACTGTTTGCTGGATTGTAAACAACTGATGGGGTTTCAACATCAAGCGAGTCCCAATCAGTGCCGGGAGAGAGCGCCGGTTCATCATTCATTATCCATGTCTTACCATCGGTGCTTTCGCCATAACAAATGACAAGTTTGCTTTCTGTAGCCTGAAAAGATTTGCCACGCGTTGTTGCGTACCATATTTTCCACTTTCGATCAGACGAGTCCCACAGAATGGAGGGATCTGCAACTGCAAAATCAATGCAGCTGTCAGAATATCGAACAAGCCCCGGGATGTGCAGTGGGTTTGATGGATTTCTTGTCCATGCGAATAAAATGATGGGGGAGAACTGAATCAATAAAATTACTATAATAAAATATTTCATAATGAATATTACGCAATTGTTGTGCCACGACTGCAGTTGTCTATATTTTGATTTTTCCATAGATTTAAGAGAAGAATATATTTACAGTGTGTCAGAAATGATACAAAAAAGTTCTTTTGTATCATTTTGCATATTCAACGAAAGTAAACTCGTTGTGTTTAATTAATTCTGACGTATATTATAAGACATGAGTAAGGAACGTGTTGCGTTTTGTATAGCGTTTTCTTTTTGTGCTTTGTTCGGTCAAAACGAAAAAGCGAGTTGGGATAGTGTTAAAGGTATCGCATATCCAGAACTCGCCCCCGCTTTTCAGTCGGCTTACGATAAACCTGTAAAGTTGCCATTGTCATCATATGGCTGGGAGGATGGACTTCATATTTCCAGAGATGGCTTGAATATTTACGCATTATACTCACCGGCCGATCTCGTTTCTCATACAACTAATTTTTCATCTGTCATCAGTTCAGATTCCTCTCCGGATTTGTGCAACTTATTTGCCGGAACTAAATTCATCCGGAATTATGCACAATTCTATGGGATTGACATGGTGTCAAATTCATTTGGCTGTGACAGTTTTCTGAATATTGATATTGTCTATTCTCACAGGAATTCAATTGATGAGCCTTTTACTTCATGGCAATTATCAAATATCGCTCGCCCTGGCCTGAATGAGGGCGGTCCAATGCCTCTTTCCGGTAAAAATAGCGCTTCAGATCTGGAGATATTTCTATTTACCGGAGATGGAGATTTCTGGATTATTAGAAATACAGGGGTGAACCCGTCCGGTATTAATAAGGCTGTTCGATTTCCTCAACCATTTAATCCTGTCAATAAAGAGTTTAATGCGGATAATCCAATGGTTGAGCGATTGCAAGACAATTCAGATACAATAGTGTTGATATATGAGAAATATACAGATGCAAATAACCGAACGTTTATGGTTGCAATGAGTTTTGATAATGGTGCAAGTTGGAATAATCCAGTCGCAATAACTTCCATTTCGCGTAATATGGGACACATCGAACATCCGCATTTGTATAGAGATAAATCAAATCAGTGGTGGTTATACTATTCATTGGATTACTCAGGCATATATCGGGCACGGCAATCAATTCCGAATAACTGGGACAGTTGGGTAGAACCGGAATTAATTGTAACAAAGGGGAATGCCGCTTCAATAGGTGAACCATCTTTAACTTCTGACGGAGATATCGCTTTTCTTGTTGGAACATATAATGGTTCTCTGGATAGTACAGACAGGTATGATACCGATCCATGGTATATTAAAAGCAAGAAGAGTGTACAGAGAGAAATTTGTGAGTTATCCAAGACTTTTTCACTTTCAATAACACCTAATCCAACATATGATTATGTCAATGTGCATGCCGGCAGCAGACAAATAAAAAGAATTGATGTGGTCGATTTAAACGGCAAAATTATTTCCACCCATAAAAGTTCACGAATTGATATCTCTTTCCTGCCTTCGGCATTGTACTTTCTAAAGATAGAAACAGGCGGTGGACACATTATTAAACCTGTTCTGAAGTATTGAAACAGATCCGATTTAAGATTAAGAAATTAAAGAAAGAATAGATTTCGGTGATAAATTAGCCTGAGCAAGCATGCTGGTAGATGTTTGCACCATTATCTGCTGGCGTGTAAAGTTCATGGTCTCTGTTGAGAAATCAACATCGCGTATTTGTGATTCTGCGCTTTGTGTATTTTGTATCTGATTATCCAGATTCTTTACTGCATGTTCAAGTCTGTTTATTAGTGCGCCAACTGATGAGCGTCTTTCTGATACTGTATTTATAGCATTGCTTACAGTGTCAATACTCGACCTCGCTGCATTTCCAGAAGCAATCGAGACTGTGTCTATTCCAAGAGCGCCCGCTGATACAGCTCCCAATCCCTCCATTGCTAACGTGTCGACATCGGCTAGCGCATTAGCACCGATATGCATTACTAAATCTTCACCGATTTCCCAGGTAACCCCGCTGAATCCCTCACCAGTTATAGTACTTCCATCCTGCTCTGCGATAACAGGACCACTGTTTGCAGCAGCACCTGATGTGAGAAATGCTGTCATGAAATTATTGTATGAACTTCCATATGCAGCAGCCAGATTAGCTTCAAATTGAGCCTGGCCTGTTATTTGACTACTGTAAACACCGTTTATGCCGCCACCAGAGTTGTCTTGCAAGTATTTAGCAGCAAGATATGCTGTTGCATAATCTTCGTCTGAACCGCTCCATGCGCTGCTGTCTATTGTTCCGCCAATTGAAGCAAAACTCGATGCGTTTATGATTGCGTCAATGGAACCATATGTTCCAAGCAGAGAGGTTACTCTGTCTGCACCTCCCTGATTGCTTGCTTCAGCTGCACCTTCAGAAAACCAAGTTGGTGGTTGGTGGCCATTTATATACTGTAAAGCGTGCGTCATTTCATGGATAAGAATTTCCTGCGCAGATAGGACATTCCCTGTTTGAGGCATATCTCCATTCGGGTTTGCGATATCTGTGACAGGAGAGTCAAAATCGGCCAAATCGAGATTAATTGTTGCTTGTGTGCCGTCGGTACCGCCTGTAGCAAGTCGACCGAGTGAACCATCCATCTCTTCGCCGGTTACCTGGATGTTTCCGAAAGCTGTTAAATTGTTGTACGCCGTTGTTACTGTTGCGATGGCATCTGGAATCCAATCATCATTTAAGCGTGCTGTCAACTCTTCTGCATTTTCGGCACCACCCTGCAGGATTTTAATGGTGTTGTATTGTGTAACCTCATTTATTCTGGTTAGCTCCTCAGAAAGAGCCTGGAATTCCTGATCAAGGAAGGAGCGCTCATTATTGGTTAGTGTATCGCTGCTGGATTGAACTGCTAATTCACGTTGCCGCTGAAGAATGCTGTGAACTTCATTCATGGCGCCGTCTGCTATTTTCAGCAGGGCAATTGCATCTTCGCCATTGTGTTTAGCCTGATTGCTGCCACGAATCTGGGTTCTCAGCTGTTCAGATACAGATAAACCTGCTGCATCATCAGAAGCTTTGTTGATTCGAAGACCGGTAGAGAGTCTCTCAAGTGACATAGATAGACCATTATTCGCTCTTCCAAGCGAATATTGCGTTATCATTGCACTTATGTTGTGATTTATCCTCAAAGTTACCGGATCCTTTCAGATGGACAAAGTTCTCCTATTCAGATCATCGGTAATAAGTTACCTCACTTTAGAAATAAATGATGTTTTTAGCCGGACTTTAAATATATTAACGTTAACCATGCAAATAAATGAAGCTATTGCAAAATTATCTACACCTGCGCAGAATATATACGGTCAGTACCTGCACCTTCTTTGCGACAGACATGGAAAGATTCTTGAAGTTTTTGTGAGAAGCGGTGGTTGGCACGGGACCTTTCATTACAAAGAACTGGTAGATAGAATTAAACAAAATGAAAATATTATCATGTCTTTTAATGTTCCTCCTGTAAAGGATTTAAATGACCTTGAATCGTATGATGGTCGTCAGAATTACAGCAACAAAGAAATAATCACCTTTATCGGTCATCCATGGAACTTCAAAACAAATCTTCCGCATGTATATCTTCGACTTTACAAAATTGATAACAACAATTTCCTTGGGATAGTAAGTCCTTCCGGAATAATGCCCAGTCCGGACAGAGCAAATGGAAATTATGTAATTTATACGGATAATAATGATCGTATAAGAGGCATCGATTTAGATCTTGTGGAGCTCTATTATGGCCATCAGAAAAAAGGAAACCTTGAAATAGGCAATCCTACACAGACGCTTTTTACTCAGTCACCTGATCAGATAAGAGAAGCATATATAGAGAAAATGAATCGCAGGAAGATAAGGTGGAACAGTTTTTTGTCGTCAGAGCATCTCAAAGAGATTCTTCTTGCTCAGAAAGGGGCGTCTGATTCAGGAAATGGTTGTGTAAACCTTGAGAAAAGAACAGAAGAAAACAGTATTTGGCTTTTGTCCGAAGTTCTTAATTTGAGCAAATCAGACTATCGGCTTACTATAGATTGTGAACACAGTCTGGTTTCTACAATTCCGCTGTTGATTTTCGGCATAGGAAAACGTTCAATTGACAATATGGAATATCAGGCGTCTGTGGTTCCTGAAGGTTCGAAGGGGCGTAGACGATTTCTGATCAAGAGAAGAGGAACGATTTGCAGATTATCTGATGTTGAATGGAATAGTTCCGGTCGTGTAAAGTTAGTTTTCCGTAAAAGCGGAAGGGCATTCTTTCTGAGTGTTGATGACGTGGAGGTTCTACGATTTGTTGAGGATAATCCGTCGACTGATGAGGCCGCATATTGCGGTATAGCACTTCGTGAAATAGCAAGTCTTAAAATCTATGATCTGCAGCTGGAATGTGCAACAGCAGGAGATGAGGGAGAATTTGCCGATGTTCTTGAGATGAAGGGACATGTAACACGCTACTTTACTTATTCGCGTATAGAGCATCCAGGACTTACTGTTAATGCTCCGGATGTTACAGCGACTTTGCTTACAGACATAACTGCCATACATGAGCGCAGTATTTCCCTCGAAAGGCAATATAAAAGTGAAGTTACAAGATCAAAGAAGCTGGAAAGTAAACTAACAGTTGATATGCGTAAAGAAGCCAAAATAATTGGCGTGTCTCAGGAGGCAGAGAAAATTAGGGAGCAGGCTGATATGCTTGCCGGTGTTTCCGCAACGGTTCTTATTCAGGGACCTACAGGCACAGGAAAGGAGCTCCTGGCCCGCTATCTGCATGCACACAGTCCTTGGGCTTCGAAGCCGATGGTCAAGGTAGATTGTTCAACTTTGCCGGACACACTTATCGAATCCGAACTTTTCGGTCATGAACGCGGAGCCTTTACCGGAGCTGTTGAAACCAAGGCAGGCAGATTTGAACAGGCCGACGGCGGAACCCTTTTTCTTGATGAGATAAGCAATCTTTCACTTGGAACACAGGCAAAGCTGCTGAATTTCCTGCAGGATCGAACTGTAACAAGAATTGGCGGAGTAAAACCAATCCATCTGAATGTGCGAATAATAACTGCTACGAATATCCCTCTTGCTCAACTTGTAAAAGAGGGGAAAATGCGCGCAGACCTCTTTTACCGTTTCGAGGGTGTAACAATTAATCTTCCGCCACTTCGTGAAAGACAGGGTGACATCCCTTTGCTTGCAGAGGTTTTTTTGGCGAATAACAACCGTATTTACGGAAAAGAGATTAAGTCAATCACAGGTGCTGCACAGCAGAAACTGCTGAAACATGAATGGCCGGGAAATATCCGAGAATTGGAAAATGTTATTAATAGAGCTTACATATTCTGCGAGAGCGAGTCGATAGGTATAGAACACATACACCTTACCAGTTTTGAAAACAGCAGACCGGCATCGGCAAGAACAGGTATTCATTTGAAGGGAATGTCAAAAGATATACTTGAGGATGCGCTTACAAATGCAAACGGCTGTGTTGCAGATGCCGCACGAAAACTGAATATGTCAAGAGTAAGTTTTTACGCAAACCTCAAGAAATTCGGGATATCAGCAGAAAACTTCCGCGCGGGAGAATGAAATGACTTTAAAAGAGCTTATCAGCCACCCAATCTGGCTGAAGGTTTTTTCCGAGAGACATTACATCTTTGTTTTCTATGATAAAACCGGAAATTTTGTGTTTACAAAGAATGAATATACTTTTGTATCAAACCAGTATTACAGTGAACTCTTGAGAAAAAGCACAATTTTCGATTGTTTTGATGTGCCTCGTGTTGATGATCTGAATTGTTTTTTCAGCGGAGAAAAAATAGCACAAAGTAACTTTGTTTTGGAAAGTGATGGTGGTAATTTTGATTCGCTTCCTCTGCCCGAAATATGTATCTGGCCAATTAAAAAACGGTATGATGTAGTAGATAGGCTGGTTCAGTTCTACACAATTATTCCAACAAGGATAATATCTCTGTTCCGGGTTGATGATAACCTTTTTGCCGGCATAATTTCTTCACCTTTCGGAAGCGACGAAGTGGAAAAAATGCTCAGTAACAGACTTTCAGTAATGGTTAACGATGAACAGAAAATTGTAGGATACAATGGTCTTTTGAACCGTATTTTAGGAAAAAAAGATAATACGGAGCTTTTGGAGCAGCATGTTTCAAATGTCCTCAGGTTTGATGATAACCCATTCCTGAAAAAAGAAAATATTGCTCCGTCAATGAAAAAACCTATTACAGTCTTAAGTTGGTTTGGAGAAAAGGAACAATTGGCTTCTTCTGTGAATCTGTCTCCATCAGCAAAAATATCAGAAGATAGAGGAGAAGTTACATTTAATAACAGTTCCGGTGTTGACTATGCAGTAATGAGCATGAATGAACAGGTTAATGTTGATGCTGCAGATGTTGATATTGAAATTGTTTGTACGCTTATGGATGGGCTCGTACTGCCGAATATAGTCATGCGTGCAATGCTGTACAGGAAAAATTCCTACATTGATGATTATGGCTATTCACTTGCATATTCAAAAGAAAATGTATTTGTGTTTAAAAGAGCCGGTCAGGCAAAAATGAAATTAATGCTTGATGAAAGAACAAAACAGGAAGAGGTTCAAATTCTTTGGTGTAAACGGGGATGGTCACATCTTTTTTTTATCAACGGACGTTTCATGGGGAAATGGGTTGAGACAAATCCATTTACATTAAGCTCTGATAATTTTGTATCGGTTTTTTTGCGCCCCGGAGAGAAAAGCGTGTTGCGCAGCTTAACCGTTCGTACTGAGCAGCCGGTTATGAAAACAAATTCACTGCCTGATAACCGCTTGCATGCATCAATATCGTCGCCCGAGGGAGTGTATCATTACAATGTGACCTTTGAGCAGAAAATGGTTTCCACTTTTAACACTACAACATACTTTCTTGAGGATATAACTAAGATAAGTAATGAGGTGGAAAAACTTAAGATAGAGAAAAACAGACTTAAGCAGATGCTGAGTCCTCAGATAGAAATGATAGGAAATTCAGAATCTGTTGAGAACGTCAAGCGACAGATTGCTCTTTTGGCAAAAACTGATATTACTGTTGTGCTGGAAGGTGAGACAGGGACCGGTAAAGAGGTCGCTGCAAGACTTATACATGAGTCAAGTAAAAGAAAACATTCACCATTTATTAAAATTGATTGTTCAACTATACCGGCAAATTTAATCGAGAGTGAACTTTTTGGACACGAAAAAGGAGCTTTTACAGGAGCCTTCTCTTCACGTGAGGGCAGGTTTGAGTCTGCC
>JAEUSG010000030.1 GCA_016788315.1 Fibrobacterota bacterium
GCACCAGGATCACGCATTGGTACTTGCAGTTTGCGAAGGAAAGTGCAGCTGGAATTAATTCGTCCTGATATTAATACTTCTGACATCAGAGGTAATGTAGACACAAGGTTAAAAAAAATGGATTCTGGTATGTATGATGGAATAATCCTAGCATGCGCAGGATTATCAAGATTAAATCTGAATAACAGAATTTCTGAAGTTCTTGACTGGTATTACGCTCCAGGACCGGGTGCATTGGCGGCTGAAATAAGAATAGACAACTTTGCGATAAAATCTATAATCGAATCAGTTACAGAGAAAGCTGTAATGCAGCAGGTTATTGCAGAAAGAGCTTTTATTCATAGGCTTAACGGTGGTTGTCACATACCAATTGGGGTGAAATGTTCTGTTAATGATGCAATGTTAAAACTAGATGGCTGGCTTTCCTCGCAAGACGGATCGAGGATAATTTCTGACTGCATTTCTGGAAAGTTAGATGAAGCCTCAAGCATTGGTACTCTTCTGGCAGAAAAACTGATAGCACAAGGTGCGGGAGATATACTTTGAAGGGAACCGTTACCATTGTAGGCGCAGGTCCAGGCGAAAGAGAACTCATCACTCTGATGGGTAAAAGGGCACTTGAGGAAGCCGATGCAGTAATCTATGACTATTTAGCAGACAAATCTCTTCTTGATTTTACAAAAGCTGGAGCTGAATTAATCTATGCTGGCAAATCATCATCAGACCATACACTGCCACAGGATGAAATTAATCAGCGGATGCAAAAACTTACTGAATCTGGAGCAAAAGTGGTTAGGCTTAAAGGGGGAGATCCTTACATATTTGGACGAGGAGGGGAAGAGGCAGAATTTCTTGCACAACATTCCATCCCATTCAAGATTATTCCTGGGATACCGTCCGTTGTGGGTGCTGCCGCATATTCTGGAATACCGCTGACAGATCGTTCATGCTCTTCTTCAGTTACTTTTGTTACAGGTCATGAGTCTGCCGATAAGACTGAATCAACCGTAGACTGGAAGCGCATTGCAGCCTTAAATGGTACAATAGTTATATATATGGGGGTTCGAAAAATTGGATCAATAGTAAAATCCCTTTTAGAAGCAGGTTTACCATCTGAAACTCCTGCAGCGGCAATACAATGGGCTACTACGCCTATACAGAAAAACATCGTAACAACAATAGATAAAATTGAAAACGAAATAGGTGTCAAAGGAATAACGCATCCTGCAGTAATAATTATTGGAAAAGTTGTCAATTCACGAAATGGTATTGACTGGTTTCACAAACTCCCGCTTCTTGGAAAATCCGGTGCAGTAACAAATAGAGATGCCGGCAACAGTAAATTCAAGAATTTACTTTGTTCGCATGGAGCAGAAATTCTTAGTTTTCCTGCTGTAAAAACTGAGACAGTAGACTCAAATATTGAAATTGACAGAGAGATAAATAACCTGACGACATATAATTGGCTTCTATTTACAAGCATTTATGGTGTTGAGCGTTTTTTTGCCAGACTTTTAGAGTTGAATTTGGATTCCAGGTCTTTGCACAATTGCAAAGTTGGTTGCATAGGAAAGTCAACAGCTGAAGAATTAGAGAAATATGGAATTCGGGCAGATTTTATACCGCAGAAATTTACTACTGAATCATTTGCGCAAACACTTCCGATAAATTCAGGAGAAAAGATCTTGATTGCCAGATCAAGCCTGGGTTCAGAGAAAATGTTAAAAATTATCCAGGAGCGTGGATGCAATCCAGTTATAGTTAACCTATACAATACAATTCCAAATAAATTTGACATTGCATTACTTTCAGAACGTATAGATATCGGGAAACTTGATTTTATAACGTTTACCAGTTCTTCTGCTGCAAACTTCTTCTGCGAGCAGCTAAATGAAGCCAATGCCAGAAACAAACTAAAAGGGTGTAAACTATTCTCAATTGGCCCTGAAACATCTAATGCATTACGTCTCAACGGTTTATCAGTT
>JAEUSG010000041.1 GCA_016788315.1 Fibrobacterota bacterium
GACACTTAAAATCTATGGAGTTTCTGGTAAAATCCTTAAATCATGGACTATACAAGGTTCTGGATCCAATAATGTTCAATGGAATGGAAAAGACACCAATGGAAATTCTCTTCCAGCAGGAATGTATTTGGCAAAATTGGATGGGGGCGGAACAGTCCTTCAAAGTAAGTTGCTGATGGTAAAATAAGGGGTTCAAGTGGTCGTGAGTTCGAATCTCATTATCCCGATTTTATAAAGCTCTCAGAGAAATCTGAGGGCTTTTTTGTTTGGTAAAGATAGAGTAGATTGATTTTGCACTATTGCTTGTCAATAGTATATGTTTTGCTTTGTTAGATCTATTGTATGTAGTAATTCAAAAGGAGTTTGAAGAATGACAATTCATCGTATTTTTGTGTCACTGATTTTTACTCTTTTTACTTATAATAGCTTAAATGCTCAGGATTCTACGTGGAATTTTGTAAAACGACTATCTGGAACAGATTACTCGCCTTATGTAATGACCTATGTAAACAATCAATATGTGGTCGTAGGCTGGAATGGTAGTATTCGTACTTCACCTGATGGCGTGACCTGGATGTCAAGAACATCGGGAACAACAAACCATCTTAATGGAATTACATATGGAAACAATAAGTTTGTTGCTATTAGTCGGAGAGGTACTATCCTTACTTCACTAGATGGAGTGACTTGGACTTCAAAAACATTGGGAACAACAGACCAGCTCAATAGTATAGTCTATGGAAACAATCAATTTGTTGCTGTAGGTTATCTAGGATCTATTTTTACTTCTCCTGATGGTGTGACTTGGACACCAAGAACCTCGGGAACTAGAAACAATCTTTTTGCAATAATCTATGTAAACAATCAATATGTTGCGGTCGGTGAGACAATTCTTACATCGCAAGATGGAGTGAATTGGACATCAAGAACATTGACAGCAGGAGTTATTCTTTATAGAATTACCTACGGAGACAAAGGGTTTGTTGCAGTAGGCTTTGGCGGTAAGATTTTTACTTCACTAGATGGAGAGACATGGACATCAAGGACATCTGGTACAACAAACTCTCTTTATGGAATATCATATGGAAATAATCAGTTTGTTGCTGTAGGTAATAATGGTGCTATTATCACTTCATCAGATGGAGAGACTTGGACATCAAGAATATCGGGAACAACAGACAATCTTTCTGACTTAACCTTTGGAAACAATCAGTTTGTTACTGTTGGTTGTTATGGTGAGAACCTTACATCTCCAGATGGCGTGACATGGACATCAAAGACACCGGTAACAAGAAACAATCTTAATGGAATAACCTATGGAAACAATCAGTATGTTGCTGTCGGTGAGCTTTCTAAGATTCTTACTTCAACTGATGGAGTGACTTGGGCATCAAGAACATCTGGAACAGCAAAGCATCTTAATGGAATCACATACGGAAACAATCAGTATGTTGCTGTCGGTATTTATGGTGCAATTCTTACTTCACCAGATGGCGTGACCTGGACATCAAGAACATCGGGAACAGATAAAGATTTTTATGGAATCACCTACGGAAACAATCAGTATGTTGCTGTAGGTAGTACAGGTAGTATTCTTGCATCAGAAGATGGAGTGACCTGGGCATCAAGAACATCGGGAACAGATAATGCTCTTTATTGTATAACCTATGCGAACAATCAGTTTATTGCTGTCGGTATGGGGGGTACTATTCTTACTTCGCCAGATGGAATGAGCTGGACATCAAGAATAACGGGAAAAACGGATTGGCTTTATGGTATTACATATGGAAACAATCAGTTTGTTGCTGTCGGATATCCTGGTAATATTCTTGCTTCACCAGATGGAGTGACTTGGACATCAAGAACATCGGGAACAAATCAAGGGCTTTATGGAATAACATATGGACTCAATCATTTTGTTGCTGTAATTAGTACAGGTATTCTTACTTCCCCGGATGGAGTGACTTGGACAACAAGACCATCTGGAAAAACAGACTTGCTTAAGAGCATAACCATTGGAAACAATCAGTTTGTTGCTGTTGGTGGTTTTGGCACTATTATGTGCTGTATTTATGAAGGCCTAATCGTTACCGAAAAAGCTTCAATTTACTTACCAGAAGAACTAACTCTCACAGCATCACCAAATCCATTTAATCCAACAGTAAATCTAAAGGTAGTAGTTCTATCAAGCGTTAAAAATCAATTGACACTTAAAAT
>JAEUSG010000046.1 GCA_016788315.1 Fibrobacterota bacterium
ATCTGTAATACCTTTATAAAGGAAAATGGCGATAAGAAAAGAGGCCATAAAGCAGAGGTAGATTCCAGCATAAGTAGAAGGGCGTGGATAAACATCACTCAACCGTGCAAACAGAAAACTGAATACAAGGCCTCCCGCTACTGCCAGAATAACTTTGTAGCTTGTAAACCACCCCAGCCTCTCCTTCGGTACCAGCTCTCCAATCCATGAACTTTCAATGTTTACAATGGGGCCACCCAAAGCAGAAAAGAGTATCATTAAAATGACAAATGACCAGAGTGCGAAAGGCTTAAATGCAGGTACAGAGGAAGGAAGCAAAATTGTTGCGGCAATCAGCGCTGCCAAAGCCATAGCAATTACCATTGCACAAATCATGGCTTTCCGGTATGACTTGAAAACCCTTAACAGCAGCGTACCAACCCAACTGAAGAATAGATTGATGCTTCCTGTGGCTCCATAAAAGCCAAGATGGAGTGCATCTCCGCCAAGTGAACGTATTATAACCGTTGTAACTGCACCTATACCGCCTTCTTCACTCTGAGCTAAGACTGTAGCAAGAGAGAACCTTAACCTGTCCTTCTTTAAAGTGCTGTTTTCCATTTAAGCCCTCTCATTATAACAATTAGTTGCTATAATTATACCTACAAAAGCAGCTCAAGTCAACACTTTTTTAATACTATCAGCCCTTATTTGTTAATTATGCGCAGATTTTGAGTCACTAACATAACTGCTCAAACCCCTGAAAAAGGCACGCATATATTGATCCCCGCACTCTTTATAATGCTTATGGCCTGGTTTACGGAAAAGAGCTGTAAGCTCACTTGCCGTGACAGGTTTTTCTCCTGCATTAAAAATTTCAAGCATCGTATCTTCATGAATCTCAAGGGCGATTCTGATCTTTTTCAGCACATCGTTATTTGTGAGTTTTGATTTAGCTGGCTGCGGTTTTCCTGCACTGCCTGGTTTCGGCCCACGTTTATATATGATAAGACCATCAAGAAAACTGGACACTAATGGGGCCGGGGCTGGCTCAAACCCCGGCTCTCCCTCTTTAATCATAAGTTTTTTAAGCTCTTCCGGATTAGTTGAATGGCCTACCAGCTTGAAAATTGCAGTCGCTACAGAATCATTCAGGTAAAGGGCCTTACGCGTGCAACGGATGATATCATTATTGAGCATAGTGTCTTTCTTTAAATTACAGAGCGAAAAGGAGCTTTATATGGCGGTCGTAAAGGTTCTCTGCAACCTGCGCACCGACAATCTTCTCATTCTTTTCTAGCGCCTTGATATAAGTATCCCCCATGTTAGCGGCTATCTTGAAAGCTACATGAATGAGCTGACGGAAATCTGCGTTATAATTTGAATTAGACTGAACATGGCGCAGGCTTTCTGAAAACTTTTTTCCATCCCACGTATTTACCTCTGCAACAGTCGGCAGACGACTATCCTTGATGTCAATAACCGTTGCATAGGGTTTTGTCATTTCCTCTTTGTGTGCATATGCCTCTTCGTAAATTTTCTTGGCAAGTGCAAGCCCTTCAGAGCCTGACATAGAGAGACCGATAACCTCTTCAAGCCAGGTTGTGCCGGCTGTTTTAACATGAATGCCCTTGTTATACTTCTTAATGAGTTGACCCATTATCGGATAAATGGCGAACTTATCTGAACCTGAGTGAACACTAAGCTTAAGATTTTCGGGCAGACCGAACTCTTTTATCGCAAAATCAATAACCAGAAGGTCCTCTTCAAACTCCTGGGCGAACTTCTTTACATCGCCGACATAATCGACACCTTTGTTGAAACGGCCAGTGAATTTTGGTGCAATGGTCTGTGCCGGAATTTTGTACTGAGCAACTGCGCTGAGAATAAAGAACAGCTCTACCGGTGACTGCGCATCATTAACTTCGTCCATGGACACTTCAGCAACAAAATCCTTCTTTGTTTTCAGGACATGCTGATAAATAGCTGCTGCTTCTTTCACAGCAAAGAGGAACTTTGCACCGATTGCGTTAAGCGTTGCCTCTGTAATATCGAATGGCTGTGCTATTCCAGGAATTGTTAGCTTGCCGATATATTTACGATTGGCATTAACAAAAGCTGCCAGTTCATCGGCAGCCGCTGGTTTGCCAATGTAATCAGCAACATCAAGGGTAAAGAAATCACAGTCAGCAATGAACTTATCTACATTTGACATATTGATATGGTCTGCATCACAAAAATATTGATCTTTCCATCCCAGCTTCTTTACTGCTGCATCGGCTGCAGCACGTGTACCTGATGGCGCTGAGTGAATGAATGTATGCTCACGGTTGGATTTATTCCACACAGGAACAATTGATACACCTGCCTCTTTTGCCTTCATAATTGCAGAAAGCTGAGCTGCAGCCTGATGTGCGAATCGGTCACCAATTCCCCAAGAGTATTTTCCAAGTTTCATATTTTTCCCTTTTTATAATGGTTTACTTTGTTCAACTTCTTTATCTAGCCAAACTATTCTCAATATTTCCGCACAAATATGCATAGGCATCTTTTTTCACCTGTTCATCGGTTACATTGTATCCAACAGCTGCGAGATCAGCATATTTATCAACCATAACCTTAGCAATAATCTTTCGTGAGTGATCCCACTTATAAATCAGCTGATCAATAACTCGGCAGTCAGAGTGCTGAGGTATAAAGGACATACCAAGAATTTCCATTCTCATTCTGGTAATCTCTTCAATAAGACTTGGGTTATTGAGGAACCACCAGCAGCCGAAAACTGTTAGGTTAGGAAACTTTCTGGACGCCACTGCCATTGCATGCTGATTTTCTCGGGCAAGCATGGTTACCAGGAATCGCACATCAGGGTTCTCACGGCAGAGCGCTTCAACCGATGGAACATCTGACAGACCTAAGGAGTCCCCTGCCATTTTGAGTGCAGGATTTACAAGACGGCGTACACCAATCATAAGCGCTACAGGATAGTTTCTTTCTTTTGCAATAGGTATGACAACCTCTTTCACAAGCTTGGCAAGCATTGTGTCGGATGGATAGATAAAATCTGGTGTCATTGAAGCCGCCATATAGTCAGGCTGTATAATATCACACCACTTTTCAAAAAACTTTCTGATGTTTGCAATACTCTTACTATTCAAAGAATCTTCAAACGGAAACCCTTCAGAAGACAAAACCTCTTTTGAGAAATCACTGTTTTTGACAAAGCCATCAATACGCAGTGCTTTTTTGAACCTCGGCTCTTCACCATGGCCTTTAAGCCAGATTTTTCTTTCTGCAGGTTCAAGGGGATCATTGGTCATATATATGTGTTTAATGTTTCCAACGCTGAAAACTTTATCAACAAAAGTTTCAAATGTGTATTGCGAATAATATTTTCTAATCTTATCAAGATCTCTTTCATTTGGATCTACTCCCAGTTTTGAAAGACAGGTAATAACACCTCTTGTGCCTTCACTTATAGGAGTTCTATCAACAAAAAGGGTTTTCCATATTAGATTGGACTGCTCTTTTTTTCCCATTGAGTAATATTTTTCAGGGGTAACTTCACAATATCTCAATGTTTCAGCAATGAGATAATGATAGTTCAGCAACTCTTCAATTCCCCACCAACATATATCTGAGCCATGGCATGGGGTAAAAAGATGAGTGTGAAAATCTATT
>JAEUSG010000064.1 GCA_016788315.1 Fibrobacterota bacterium
TATAGATTGATTTTTCTTTCTCCCCTTTTTCTGGTGAGGGTCAAAGGGGAGGATCAGCCGTACTGCATCGATACGCGATCTTGCATCTGAAAGATAGTCGGCAAGTTCAGTCTGTTCTTTTTCGAATATGGTTTGTTCGGAAAGAGCCTCTTTATTGCCGCGTGCGTGCAGAGTTTTTAGGCGGTCAATCTCTGTATTGTAAGAATTGTTCATTTCATCTATTGCTGTTTTGATGACATCATTTACAATAAGCTGAACGGTTTTTTCCCCTTCCGCTACGGCATGATCAATTTTATTGCGTATTATGTTCAATTCACTTTCTGCAACTTTAAAGGGAGCATTGGCCGTTTTAACGTGCAGCCATCTTTCTGTTAATGGCTCGCTCAAGTCTTTCCCGTTCATGTCGAGTAGAATTCTTATTGGCGTTGGCGGGAGGAAACGATTTGCATTAAGTGCAGCTGGAGCTATGCATTCGACAACATAGATTACTTCAAGTAACGGATCTTTCAGTTCCGGGTCTGTAAACATTGATAGTGCTGTGGTGCCCCGTTCGGAGGATAGAAAGAGTTCCAGTCCTCCTGTAAGTATAGGGTTGTCAATTGTTATGAATTCGACATCTTCCCGTTCCAGCGCGACTTTGCGGTTAAAGGTAATTATCGGCCGTTCACCTCTAGGCAGGGGAAAGGTGGAGTCGGTCAAGAGGTCTGTATTTAAAGAGTATGTTCCCGGGCTTGATTCCTCTATAGCCACGCCATATGCACGAAGGAGTCTGCCCGTTATAATTTCAAGGTGGCGCAGCTGTTCAGGATTCTCAATCTGTTCAATTAGAAGTTTTGATCGTCCTGCGTTGGATGATACTATTTCAAACAACTTGTCTCTTGGGTCTGTAATTGTTGAAGAGAATTCGTTCAGTAGTCTTTTTGTCTCCTCGATTATTTTGTCAGCTTCAGTTTTTGAATATTCTTTGCTGCAGATTTCTGAAAGTCGTCCCTGCAATTCATCGAAAACACGTCCTGCTGCCGGCACATTATTGTGAAATGCATTTAGCCCTTCGTTAAACCATCTGCAGAGAAATTCGTGAGAGGTGCCGGTGATGAATGGTATGTGAACTGTTATCTCGCTCTTTTGTCCGATTCTGTCGAGTCTGCCTATTCTCTGTTCAAGCAGTTCTGGATTATGTGGAAGGTCATAGAGAATTATTGATTGACAGAATTGAAAATTACGTCCTTCGCTGCCTATTTCGCTGCAAATAAGAAGGCGTGGCCCTTCAATATTGGCAAACCAAGCCGCATATTTATCCCGCTGGATTATTGTCATTTCCTCGTGGAAAAGTGCAGAATCTAAATTGACTATTTTGAGTATCGCTTTCTGCAGTCCTTCGGCCATCTCTTTTGTGCTGCATATCACAAGATGCTTTTCTTTCTTAGTACTGAGCAGCAAATCGATTAGCCACTCAACGCGCGGATCCTCTGATTTTGGGAGCTGATTCAGAGGTACAATGTTTACGATACGTCGAGGAAAACCGGCAATAGTTCTCCTTGTATTGCGGAAGGTGGAACGGCCAATGCCGAAAAGATCAATTTTCTCCTGAATTTTTTTTAATTCTGCAGGTTTTTTTGTTTTTCCATTGTCAAGCCCTTCGAGTAATTTCTTCAGAGCAAGTGTCTCTTTGCGGTATGTTTCAAATTCGGCGAAGCGGCTTGGATCTAGCAGTTTAAGTGCGAGGAAGCTGTTTTCGATTCCCTTCTGCTCAGGTGTTGCAGAAAGAAAAATCAGATTGCTGACCTTTTCAGATAGTATGCTGACAAGGGCAGATTCATGCCCCCCTTTTTGAAGGTGATGAGCCTCATCAACAACAATCATATCCCATCCGGCTTCTGTTATCTTTTTGAAAAGGTCCTCTTTACCACTCACAAGCCCAAGGTCAGCTATCCAGCATGCTGAGGCGGTGAAGGGGTTTTCGTCCTCCGGCATTTCGTCCAATTGTTCCTGTGAAAAAAGGGAGAAAGAAATATTGAATCGGCGTAGAAGTTCTACAAACCATTGGTGAATCAATGGGGCTGGCAACAGGATAAGGATTCTGTTTATTCTGCCGGAAAGTAAAAGTCTGTGAAGTATCAGACATGCCTCTATTGTTTTACCAAGGCCTGTTTCGTCTGCAAGAAGAATACGTATAGAACGGCGTGATGTTACGGTGTCTGCTATGTAAAGCTGATGCGGTAATAACTCTATGCGCCCGCCTGCAAAACCGCGAACTTCACTTTTCAATATTGAAGCCTGAAAGCGGAGCATATTTATACGATCTTCAAAATCTACCGCCATGTCCGTTTTGCCTATCAGTAGTCTTTGCAGGGGAGTAGATAAATTTACTGTGTCTGAAATAGAACTTTCAGGAATCTCTTTATCGCCGCATATATAGGTTATAACATTTGTTGTTGGGTCAGCATTTATTCCTGAAATAGTATGCCGTTCATGCTCTTTGTTGAAAATGGTATCACCGACATTGAATGCAATTCTGCGTATCGGCGCACTTGCTATTGTGTAGCGGCGCACTGTTCCCGAGGTTGGGAAAGTTATCTCAACCGTCCGGAACTCTTTTGCAGTAATGATGCCTAGCCCAAGTTCAGGTTCGGCATCGCTGGACCATCGTTGTCCTGGATATGGTTGAATTGTCATCGTCTGAAAATACTCAATTACGTGTGCTCCTCAAATATATTCCTGGACTCATTCCTGTTCGCTTCTTGAATTCTCTGTAAAAATGGGCATAGTCGTAAAAACCGAGATCGAGGGCTGTTGTCGATATGCTTTTCCTGTAAAGAGTGAGAAAATCCTTTGCCTTCTCGATTTTCTTGTCAAGTGTGTACTGGTGTGGTGTAAGGCCTGTAATTTTTTTAAACAGCCTGATAAAATGGACTTTATGGAGTCCGCACATTTCAGAAAGTTTGACTAAATTCATGTTGTCGGCTGGATTTCTGTTAATATAATCCATAGCTCTCGCCACTCTGTTCTCAGTTGGTTCCTGCCCCGGCAGTGAAGGTAATATTTTGCTGTCATATTTACCGGGCGCAATGTGAGTAAGGAATTTTATAGCTTCTATTGAGCATTTCTGCATGCGGAAAGGGGTGCTGCTTGCATGTGTTTTAATGATTTTCTGCATAAGGCAGATTGCTTTGTGGCCGGACTTGAACTTTTTTAACTGGGGAAGAGACAAGTCGATGCTTGAGAGATATCCTGATTCGCTGTATGGCGAAATGGATATAACAAGATAGGATAAGCTGCCTGGCAAAGGGCGATATTCTTTTAGAGCAGAACTTTCCCATAGAGCCATAGTCCCTTTTTCTGCGCGAAAAGATCCGCTCCGTAGTGTTATGTCAACTGCCCCGTTCATGATGTAATGAATCATGATGCTGTTTTTCTGCTTGTCGTCCCCTTTTGAGTAGGCGGATCGATAGCTTGTTCTGGCTCTTGCGTGCAGAACCTTTACTCCAATTAAGTCGTTAATGTCCATTGTGAAATAATATACCTATTTATGTTAATAATCTACATTGTTATTTAGGGCTTTAGAGATTATTATTTCAAGTAGACATTATTTCACAAAAGGAGTACACAATGGCCACTTCTGGTATGAAAACAAGGGTAATGTTTAACAACAACCATACAGATTTACCGGCATTTAAGGCGTACGTGGATACATTAAAACCGCTTCAGGAGTTCTTTGATGTCAGAGTAATTATCAGCCATCATCACAAGTTGAAATTTCATGAGAAACTGGACAAAGATGATCCGTATCTCTTTTACTCTTTAGGTTTTGCTGCGCTTTATGATTTTGTTGTTCCCAAAGAGCTTTTAAAAATCGTATCAGCAGATTTTGTAAAAAAGAATGCCGTTTTAATACAGAAAAAAAGTGAGATACTGGAAAAGGCTGGTTTAAAAGCTGCTTTTGCCGGACATGAACCGGTTTATTATCCGGAGGCTATTTACGAGAAGTATCCTGAGTGGCGCGGGCCTCGTATTGACCATCCGCGAAGAAGCAAGAACCCATGCTTTGCAATGTGCATGCACAATACAGATGTACAGAATCTCTATCGCGGTATGTCTGAGAAGCTGATTAAACTCTGTCCGAATCTTGACACATTTTATTTCTGGGCAAACGACTCCGGCTCCGGTTTCTGCTGGAATCAGGGAAGTTATTTTGGCGCCAACGGACCGGAAATATGCAGTACGGCTGATCCGAAAGCAGGCTGGAACAATTTTCAGTCAGCAATACTTGATGGTGCAAGGGATGGCGGTGCAAAAAAACCTATGAGCGTTGTAAAACTTACAGCACATTTTAAAGAGGCGCCATCAAATGTAGAAGGTGCATATGAGGCTCATACTGATGAACCAAGAGGACGCTTTTATAGTATAGGTACTGATCTTTTTCACACTTATCCGGTTTCATATCTTCATAACCCTTTTGAAAAGTGTGAGAGATGGGCGAAAGTTCTTCGCGATAAACCTGAGTTGTGTAACGTCTGGTTCTCTGATGTATATCAGCGTATGGCTCTCGATAACGAATCCATCAAAGATATAGTTGCTCTGGTTGTGGAATTGGGCAAGAATGTAAAAAAGACAAATTCCCTGTCAGGTAAAGTTGATGTACTAAAAAAACTGGCATCAGATAGGTTCAGGCCCGAAACGGCAGATGAGCTGGTTGACGCATGGCATGCTCTTTCTGTTTCAAATGAGACTGAAAAGGAAAACATGCGAAGTGCCTTTTTTGCTAATCCTACATATCTTGGTCTGTCTCATCGCTGGCTTACAAGACCACTCGTAGCTTACGAAGATAGATTGACAGATGATGAACGAAAATACTACATGCCCTTTATCTTCAGTGTTTATGGAGACGCCGGCAAGATGGAATTGCTGGACGCACATGGAAAGTATGCATTACCGCCGAATAGTGATTACGGCGCGTTTGACAGCACTGCAAATAAAATAATTGCAGGATATAAAAAAGCGTCTGCTCTCTTTACAGCCGCAGCTGCAAAGTGCAGCGGAGAGCATGCGGCCAGATTAAAGAGAATGAGTTTAAGCTGCCAGATTCTGATCTGTCTATGGAAAAATGTAAGGAATGGAATGCAGTTTGCTCTGCTGCGGAAAAACGGACATGAAAAATCTATTGCGGAAATCGGTCTTCCGCTGATAAAGGCGGGACATCCTATAGGCTGGCTTAATGATTATCAGAAGATTCTTTTCAGAACAGTACGAAACGAACTTGATAATATAGATGTGCTCATAAAGCTTCTAAAGTCGGACAAAGCGCAATCATTTCATGTTGCAACAACAAAAGGTGAGGAGGAAACATTTACGGTTGGGCCGGATATCATATCACAGCTGGAAAAAAGGAAAAAGATCATGATGGCACACATACAGGATCTATATACATTGTTTCCTAACAGCGAGGTTATAACACCGATCAGATATTGGTTTCCGTAATTCTAACTGCATACCCAATGTCCATGAAATCATAGGCTTAGCACTTTAAAAAAAAGTGTTGACTATCTTCTCTTTTTTGGTTAGTTTATACAGTGAACAAACAAAGCATTGGAGAGGCTATGACCAGAGTTTGTGATAAGCAGGGTATGCGCAATATTAATGTCAGTACAATTCTCAGAGTCTTTCTGTCGCAGGAAATAGTGTCGCAGACAGAACTTGTAAATTCAACAGGTTTAAAGAAGGCCACAGTTTCCAACATTGTTAATTCTCTTAAAAAGGAACGGCTGCTTACAGAAGCGGGCGAAGGAACTTCCGGGTCAAGCGGCGGCAGAAAACAGCAGCTTCTTTCTATTAATAAAACATCTGTTATAGCTTTTGGTTCTGCCTTGAGAGGTTTTACTCTTAAAAGCTGTCTCCTGAATTTAAAAGGAGAAATCTTGTGGTCGAACGAGAGCGAATTTGACGAAAATCATTCATCTAAATGGCTTCCGGTTCTCATTAAAGATATCCGCTCCGCTAAAGAATTGCTTAAAAAGAGTCATGTTTTTATCGGTGTTGGCTTTTCGGCAGGCGGTGTTTACGATCCGGTAACTCAGGCTTTTATGCAGTTTTCGCATCAGGAAGGCGGGCGCGTAGAAAAGAATGTTCCGGTTAAGTCAATAATCGAAAAAGAGTTTCCCGGCGACAGAATAACAACAGATGACTTTCCTAATGCAATGGCAATCGGAGAGTTTATGTTCGGCAGCGCTAAAAATCTTGACGATTTTGTTCTTCTGCAGCTTGCAAATCTCAAGGCGGCGATTGTATCCAATAAAACAATATTCAGAGGATTCGGCGGCTATGCAGGACAGGTAGGGGGCTGGAGATATGGCGATCAGATATTAAGGCTTGCTCTTCTTAACGGCGGCTATACAACAGAACTGCTTACAGATTTTTGTACAAATATCCTGATTGGTTATGCACCGGAAAAAATAATTTTGTCAAGAGAGAATATTCCTGAGAAAATAAGTGTTGATATTCCAGAGATTAATCGCCGACTCAAAGAAAGATTTTCAGAATATGGTTTCAGTGAATACATAAAAGAGCCTGTTGCTATCAGCACTCTTGGCAAAGAGGAACGAGCTTCAGGAGCTGCGGCGTTAGTTTTTGACAGTTATTTCAACTCCAATATGCTACTCATGTAAGTTGTATCATCAATACAAAGGGGAAAATATGATAAAAGTAGGATGCTTTCTGTTGATGCTGAA
>JAEUSG010000093.1 GCA_016788315.1 Fibrobacterota bacterium
ACATCCGTGGAGTCGAACGCCGGAAATGTCCTTTTTCTCTTTTCCAAGAGCAACATCTGCAATAAGCAGTGATTCCCCGAATTGCGGTGCTCTGGCAATTGTCTTACCATTGGCATCGATAACAAAACTTCCCCCATCAAAGATGAGTTCATCCTGGCAGCCGACCTGATTGCAATAAGCGAGAACAGTACCGCTCCCCTTACACAGACCGGAAAAGAGCTTTTCTCGCTCCCGTATCTTTGCCCTGTAATATGGAGATGCAGAAAGATTGACTATTAATTCAGCATTTTCGGCAAGCAGGGTATTTGCTGGTCCGTCTGAATGCCATAAATCTTCACATACGGTCACACCAATCTTTACACCAAGACAATCGAGAAGAAGAGCGGTATCTCCGGCTGAGAAATATCTCTTTTCGTCAAAGACTGAATAATTCGGCAGCAGTATTTTATTGTATAGCGCTTTTATACCGCCCTTGTGTATAACAGCAGCACCGTTAAAGAGCTGACCATTCCTGATTATGGGTGCACCGGCGATTGCAATGCAGTTGCCTATAGTTTTAGCGAATGCTTTGAGTTCACTTGCACAATCTGCTACAAACTTCTTACGATATAGTAAATCTTCAGGCGGGTAGCCGCAAAGCGACAACTCAGGATAAACTACAAGATCTGCACCGGAAGCGTTGGCCTCCTTATAAGAGGCCTCCATTTTAGCGCGATTACCTTTGATATCTCCGACCGTGGTATTTATCTGAGCCAATGCAATTCTGATAGTTTTCATGATGTAAACAGATTAGGTTGGTTGGATTCAGGAAATTTAAGTCCTAGATGGCGATATGCAAGTTCAGTAGCCTCTCGCCCACGTGCAGTGCGACGCAGGAAGCCTGCCATAATGAGAAAAGGTTCGTAGACCTCTTCAAGAGAGTCTGCCTCCTCTCCTATTGAGATGGCAAGCGTATTAAGACCGACAGGCCCGCCGTTGAATTTGACTATCAGGCTTTCAATAATTCTCTTGTCTATTAGATCGAGTCCCATAGAATCAACATCAAGCCGTTCAAGTGTTTTGCGAACGGTCGGCAGATCTATTTGATTTTTGCCATCAACCTGAGCAAAATCCCTTGCGCGCCTAAGATAGCGGTTAGCAAGTCTCGGTGTTCCGCGCGAACGGCTTCCAATTTCCATGGATGAAGGTTCATCGATCTTTACACCAAGGATAGTTGAGGAACGGCGGACAATAGCTGCCAAATCGCTGTTCTTGTAATGGTCTAGATGGACCTGAATTCCAAAACGGCCCCTAAGTGGAGGAGAAAGCATTCCCCAGCGCGTAGTTGCACCAACAAGTGTAAAGTGTTTGAGGTCAAGACGGATAGATCTTGCACCAGGACCGCTTTCTATAGTGATATCGAGTCTAAAATCCTCCATAGCACTATATAGATACTCCTCGAGAGTTCTATTAAGCGCATGTATTTCATCGATAAATAGTACATCACCTTCCTGAAGATCGGTTAGAATTCCTGTGAGCTCTCCCTTTTTGGAAAGAGCGGGTCCGGAAGTGATTTTAATTCCAACGCCAAGTTCATTTGCAATAATATTACCAAGTGTTGTTTTCCCAAGACCCGGAGGACCATGAAGAATGACATGGTCTAGTGCCTCTTTACGCTCTTTGGCTGCCTGAATAAAGACACTTAGATTGTCTTTACTTTTCTGCTGACCGATAAAATCATTGAGCAACCGGGGACGGATTGTTGTTTCAAAATCCTTCTCATCTCCCCAATCTTCGGGCATTACAATCCGCTCTTTCACCTATTTCACTCCATCAGACATGTTTAAGTGCAAATTTAATAATCTCTTCAACGGGCAGCGCGCCGCCCTTTTCGCCATATACTTTACGGACTGCCTTATCAGCGTTAAAGCTCTTATATCCGAGAGACTCCAGAGCAAGTATTGCATCATCAAAGTTCTTACCCATATTTCCGGAGGCCGGTTTACCGTCTGATTCTACAAGATCCGATCCGCTTATTCTGTCAATTTTGTTCTTCAATTCAACAACCAGCCGTTCGGCGGTCTGTTTTCCGATACCTGGCACTTTTGTCAGAGCGGTAACATCAGCCTGTTTAACGGCACGGACAAATCCTGCAACTGATATTCCGGAAAGGGTGGCTAAAGCTGTTTTTGGTCCAATTTTTGAAACCGATGTAAGCATAAGAAACGCATCCCGCTCAACACGTTCAGCGAATCCGTAAAGCTGCATAATATCTTCACGAACAACAAGATGAGAATAGAGTTCTACAGATGCTCCCTCTTCAGGAAGGGTTTCGTATGTTGGTAGAGTGATATGCAGGCCGTAACCAACACCACCGCAGTCTACAACGATAAACGAAGCGCCCTTTTCAAGAAGTTTTCCACGTATTCGTTCAATCATATCTTATCCCCGTGTAATACTTAGTGCATGTGCGAGCGCCGCGGCCAATGCATCAGTTGCATCAGGCGGAAAGGTTTCTGTTTTTATGTTAAGATGCCTTCCAACCATGTATTGTACGCTCTCTTTACCTGATGCACCATTTCCTGTAACAAACTTTTTTATCTCTCTAGGTGTAAGCTCAACTAAATGTGCATCACTCATTTTTCCTGCAAGAAGTAAAACGCCTCTTACATGACCAAGCACCAGTGTTGTCCTGATATTTTTAGCATAGAAGGCATTTTCAACTACAACCTCTTCCGGTTTATACTCCCTGATTACAGAGAGTGCATCATCATAAATCTGCTTAAGCTTATCTGCAAGCGGCAGCTTGTC
>JAEUSG010000103.1 GCA_016788315.1 Fibrobacterota bacterium
CTAAGCTGTTTAACGTTCCATCTTTTTCCAGAATAGGCAGACACTCCTTTTTGTGTCGATGCAGGAGAGCATTGGCCTCTTTTAAGGTTATGCCGACTGTTCCATGAATTACTTTGCTCATAGGTGTCATGTATTTCGAGACAGTATCATTAAGATCGTCTTCGAATTCCCAGAAGTCTTTGTCGGTAATTAAACCAACGAGTTTTCCGTTGTTTTGGCCATCTTCCGTAACTGGTACTGTTGAATGGCCCGATTCCTTCATCTTTTGCATCAGTTCACGTAAAGTTGACGTAGGTTTGATGTTTGTATCGCTTTTTACGAAACCTGCTTTATGTGATTTTACCTTAGAAACCATATTTGCCTGAGATTCTATGGTCTGGGAGCAAAAGAGAAAGGCCATTCCGCCTCTGCGGGCGAGGGATATTGCCATTTCTGTTCCGGATACAGCTTGCATTGCTGCAGATACTATTGGAATATTGAGTGAAAAACGTGGTTTCTCTCTGCCGGATACTGTTGATACAGGTGCAGACAGATTGACATTGGATGGGACATGATGTTTTTCTGTTAATCCTGGAATAAGAAGATATTCCGAGAACGTTCTGGATGTGTCATTTAGAATTTTTGACATGTGTCTAATTCCTCGTTTTGATATTTTAAGGCAGAGTTATTTGGAGCAGGGGATTTATATGGAGCAGAACAGATGAAGGATATATTATCCATTACCAAATATACATCGCTTTTGGATGATATGCAAGATTTTAATTGATATTTCGAATAGCGAAAATGTATTTACTTATTGATAAATTGTTTTACTTTAATAAAATGTAATAATTGATAGATAAGATTATGAAAATTACAGCAGCATGGCCATTAAAAACGGGGAGTTTGTTGTTGAAGAGTGTAAGAAAAAATCAATAACTCCAATCAAAGTTATTGCACCATTAAAGAAAAGAGAATGTAAAGGTATAAAAATAGACAAATGAAAAAGGACACTGAATGACCAGAATAGTACAAATAGCTGCAATAATATTGTTCTCTTTCTTATTTAATAATTGCTCGGATAATAAATCTCCTGTTTCTCCAATTTCACAAAAGGATAAGTGGATCAGAGTTGATGATGCAAGTAACTATGATCTACCAATACTGGCTTGTTTATCATCAGATGATACAATAGTTATTGCATCGAATAATTTGGTTTACTGCTATACAGCAAGTGAACCAAATATTTCATCAACTCGTTATCCATTTGTCTCTTTTCGCTATTTCTCACCTCCAATGAATTATAATTATTGTGTTACTCTTCCCGCATCGGCAAATACTATTAATTCATTTTGTATAAATGAATATCGACACCGTCTGGGGCCGATGCCATACAACTCATTTAGTTCATACGTAAGTTTAAGCATGCTTAAAGACTTCTCTTCAATGGCTTTAATTCAAACTCATAATGATTATTTTCACGGTTTATCCACGTGGTCATTATTAAATAGTCGAAACGATTTGTTTTTTATAGTAAGTGATACTCAAGCAGCCTCGTTATGTTTGTTTCATATTGATTCAGTAAATGTCAATTCTACCGGGACTCCAAATACTCCATTTATAATTAAAAAAACTTCAGATCCGGCATATAATGGTAAATTTTCATCTTTGGTGTATATGGGCAAAATTGGCGAATGTTTTGTTGCTGCATACAATAGGAATTGGAGCAGTTATAATCCTTCAAGTTATTGCATAGCAGTTATGGACACATTAGGAAATTGTGTTTTTGATACCGTTGATAACTTTGTTCCTTATGCTTCTTTTAAATATAAAGGTAATTACTACATAGGAGATTCCTTAGGCAATATTTATACTTCTTCAACCTTTTTGAAGTGGGAAAGTGTAGCTAAGGCGCCACTTTTAAGTATCGGTTACACTGAAATTGATAGCGTTTTATGTGCAACCTCATTTCATCAGCTTTTTGCAGTTGATATTGCTCATAACACATACAGGGAATTGGATAACGAGGGTATTCAGGATCAATATGTCACAGGAATCGCAAAATGTGGCGACTATGTTTGGGTTACGACATATGGTGGCATTTTTCGAAAGAGCTTCAAGAGTTTCTTTGATAATAAATAAATCAACATCTCAAATGAAGATAATATCATGTAAATGTAATATGAAAAACCCATTTCGTTCAGATACCTGGAATCATTTCAGCAAAATTGCCTATGGGTTTTCAACCGTTGATGACTGCTGTTCAGATTCGCAAAAAGAAGACATGTCTTCCTTTATGCTTGAATTTGACGGGGTAGGAGAACCTGTTCTACTGCAGCAAATACATAGCAATATTGTTCTTAATGTAAATGAAAGTTTTAACACTAAGGCATTAATGAAAGCCGATGGTTTCATAACCAATCTGCCTGATTTGATTTTGACTATAAAGACGGCTGATTGCGTTCCGGTTTTGATTTACGATCCTGCGAATAATGTTATAGGAGCAGTGCACAGTGGCTGGCGGGGAACAAAGGATCAGATTACCTCTAATGCAATATCATTAATGAATAAAACATATGGCACAATTGTTGAAAATGTTGAAGTCATAATGGGACCTGCAATAAAATCCTGCTGTTATGAAATCCAGGATGATGTAGTATCTTTATTCAACCATTACCCCGATTCTGTTGTCTTGAGAAATGGCAGCACATATTTGGAACAAAAAAAAGCTATCCGGTACGATTTAGAAAACCTTGGAGTATATAAAATTACTGATATTGATTTTTGTACCGGTTGCAGACCAGACTTATTATGTTCCTGGAGGAAGCAGAAAACTGAAAAGCGATTGTATTCCTCTATAATGCTTAGAAGTTAAATCAAGGTAAACTCATGGCAAATACACATGGAAATAATGCTAAAATATTTTTTATTAAAGTTTAGTTGTATACCTATTCCGTAAAGAAAGAATTTTATGAAATTACTCTTAATACTTGCTTTGTTGTCAACCAGCCAGGCTTACACCGCAAAATGCCAGTCTTCATACAAACAATTGTTGAATGTCAATACACAAATTGGATTGAAAAATCCCGATTCTTTGACAATGCAGAATGAAAAATTAGTTTGGACGAAAGAATACTACAAAAATGGTAAAGTTAAGTATGAAGGTTATCTGAATAAGAATTCCATAAAAGTAGGAATATGGACATGTTATGACTCATTAGGGGTTAAAATATCTGAATGTTATTGGAACCCAAAAGGGGGAAAAGTAAATACACCATGGAAAGGTACTCAAATCATTTGGAAGGACGATCTTATAACGGGTATTGAGAATATAGATTTGGGGCTTTTGCATGGAGAGCGACTACAATTTAATGAAAGCGGAAATTTAATTCAAAGGGATACATTCAAGTTTGATAAACTTTCAGGAATAAGGACTCTATACTACGATAATGGCAATCTTCGAGAAGTAGATACCTTTAAATATGGTTTTCGGAGAGGTGTAGTTCGATCATGGTTTGAAAATGGGCAGGAAGAAATTTTGACTGCCGCATCAATTCAGCTTATAGCAATCTCTGACACCTTGAATTATAATGGTAATACATATTATCTATACGTGAAAATAAAAAACCTTACCAATAAGTTTCAGAAAGTTAAATTTACAGCCTGTCATGATATGATCTCCAAAGTTGATTCCAATCAATATATTGAAGTGTATGAAGTTGATAATGAGTATAGAAAGGTTTGGGAAAACTGGGTTAGTAATAATGAAAAAGTTACTGATGGAAATTTTTGTTCGCGTGGCTATGATGATGTTTCTTATCCTGATAAAGGGTTTAAAATAACATTGCAGCCAAATGCTGAATCAGATATTATCAAAGTAAGATATGACATTGATATTAAAGACATGCAATCTGGAATACCAATAAAAATTGGATTACATCCATTCGATTCTGATTTAATTTTTTGGATTTCAAAACCTGTATATTTTAAATAAAGAGTTCAAGAAAGTAATAA
>JAEUSG010000112.1 GCA_016788315.1 Fibrobacterota bacterium
CATCGCCATCTTTTTCAAGTGTTTTAATGTCGTTTACAGTGCACATTGAGAAATCATGAAGTGCAGCTGATAAAGTATCCCAGTTATCCAGAGGTCTATTTGTAAATGCAGCGCTGTTGGAGTTTAAAAACAGGCAGTTCATTGTTGAGTCGTTGTTGTAAGTGAGATAGTCTTTGATATAGGGAGCATAGTTCAGGCTTATCACATAAGCTTGCTTAAAAGAAATTTTAGCTGCAATTTTTGCCAATGAGGTTACACTTTGATTGTTGGTTTGTTTATTCCACAATTGAAGGGGTGCTATTTCATTTTCACTGCCTGAAAATAAGGCGGTGGATGATAGTTCAACAGTAACGGTATGGTTGCCTTCGCTGAAGTCCGTCGCTCTATTTTCACTGCAGGACTGGATAAGAAATATAAAGAGTGTAGTTGAAATTATAAGTATCTTCATTATGGCTCCTAAAAATTGAAACGCAGAGTAGCAGACCCTGTGAATCCTAAAATGCCCTTACCTTCAAGTGTTCCGCCCTCAAGGCCGGCAGAATACAGTGTAGTTACTTTTTCAGTAATCTTTTTTTCTGTCTTGCCATCAAGTGTTATTATTGCGGCATCGCCATATTTGTTGAGTCCGCCTGCTGCATAGCTGGAAAATGAAAGAGAAATGTCCGGTTTAAAGTTCTTGGATAGTGGCGGAATTGCGGAAAGAGCAATGAAAAGGTCTGATGCTTTTCCTGTATTGCCAAGGGGACTTTCGGAAGGCGAACGGAGATAATTTGCAATGCGTATTGAAAGCGGCAGCTGTGCTGTTACAGAAGAAGAGAGGGAAAGCGCCCATTGGAAAATTGAACCGCGGGAATATGTTTCGCCACCGGCATATGAATCGTCGGTGAACATGGTATATAAAGCATCAGCTGTGATGTCAAAACGGCGCTCGAAGGCTATGAAAACATATTCAGCAGTTGCTGCAGATGTAAATTCCTGGCCTGGATAAAAGAAAGCTTCTGTGACATTGAGTGGTTCGGTAGCACCTTTGTACAGATATGAAAATGCAAGGGCAAGCGTTAGATCTCCATCGCCGACATCTTTAAAGTACAATGAAGATGCGACTCCTAAATTAATGTCTGTGGAGTTGTATAGATCAGAATAGTCGACATTCATTTGCCGTGCTGAAACCATCCCCATTGCTCTTGTCTGTTCTTCGGAAAAGCGGTTGTAAGCTGTTGGTATACGAAGCCCAATGGTTGATAGAATGATATTGCCGCTGTTGAGTGTCAGCCGGAGCTTTGTAGAGGAAAGTCTTGCTGTCAGTGATGATTCATTATTTGTAAGTACAGCCGTAGGGACTGTTGACGCGTCAAGATGAAGGTTGCGGGATAAATCAAATGAATGCACCAAAGGGAGCGCAAAAAGAGCAGCAGTAGTGTCGTTAGTCGAGACTAGTTTGAAATATGCCCCGCATTGAAGCGAAGGTTCGCCGTAAAATCTTTTAAGATCAAGTCCGTGTGTTAATGCAGACAGCAGCGTTATTATGAGCAGTGTTTTTTTCATCTTTGATGTTCCTTGTCAGTATCTTTATGGCTCAGGTACCGGAATCCGTGTTTTGATTATTCTACGTGGGATGCCGCCTGAACCGCTGTTAGTCGCATCAAGAAAGGGTGATCGCTGGTCAGATACTGCTGCGTTAAGAGCCCTTTTAGATGCCTTTGAAGATGAAGAGAATGAAAAGAGACCTATTTTCCTGATTGGCGGTTCAGGTTCTCGTAATGGTTTGTCTGCCATAGGGAGTGCTCTGCCTTCAGCTACATCAAGCAGTTCTGTAACTTCAGACAGGTAATCCTGGGCAATAGTAAATTTGGGCGATCTTTGCGTGAGTGCTTTGAGCATTTTTACCGATGCAGCGTAATCTTCTGAATCTTTAAGAATAAGCGCTCTGCCAAGTTCCTCAATATCAGCTGTGGTTGCATTAATGGTGCTGGCCTTCGTTGCTGTTATGCATCCAAGAAATAGTGTAATACAACTATTAAGAGAGTCAGTTGAGGTTTCGCTTATGCATTCTCCTTTACGACCTTCAAGTTTGTATCTGCCGTTGATAAAAGAAAGTTTCGCGCCCATAATCAATGGAGCACCGCACTTTGAGGCAACTTCATTATCCCGTCCTTGAAGTTTTTTTATAAGCGCTCTGACATAGCTGTGTTCAATAAATGAAATAGAGTCTTTTGCAGCAAGAGATGGTTCTAGAAGTCCATCAATTGCTCTTACTATCGGTTTAAGATCATTTGAACCATTTTGAAAAATAGTCGGAAGCCAGACAGCTGTATTTGGGGTTGGTGACGGGGTGAATTCGTCACCAGCTTTTTCTGCTGCCCATTCAGAAGCAGCTTTTGGAGTTGAAAAGGCGGCATATTTCCTCATTCTCTCTCTGTAGGGATCTATGATAGTATATTCTGAATGTCTATCGAACATTTCCTGTGCTTTGCGGTATTTTTTTCTTGCACCGTAAAGAAGACCTTTGTAGAAATCAAGCTCAGAATCTTTTCCTTCAGCAGTTGAAGCCAGGTTAAGGTACGTTTCTGCAGAGTCCAGATTCGCTAGCATAAGAAAGATCATGCCTTTGTATTTTATAGCTTCATAGTCAAGATCGTCAAGTTTTAGTGCAAGATTTACAGCTTCGAGCGATGAGTTGAATGAACCGGAAGAAAAATGTGCACGTACAGATTTCATGATCGGCAGAATATCGGGAGCTCTTTTGGTTGTGTCTCTGTTTATCGGGGTAAACGCTTTTTCAGGAGACAAATCAGCAGCAGTAACCTCTGTGGACGACTCCTTGGCAGCTTCAGCAGCTGGAATAGACTCCTCGATAACTACACTTTTAGTTGTATCAACCTGTTCAATAGTGCTTTCGGCAGCAAAAATTAATGCGCCAAAGACCAGTATGCAGAAAATTTTTACCATTATCAACCTCTGTATGTCCAGAATTAGTATTGTTAACAGAATGCAATAAAATCATTATAAGTTTCAAGTCCGATTTGCTGAAGCTTATCGATTACCTCAGTCCGTGCATCTCTTGCTGCTGTTGCGATTATAAAATAACAGTTTTTCCAGTCAGTGTGTGCAGATATCGGAAGATTGTACAGACTTTTTTCTTTTATAAACTCACTCGCGGAAGTGAATCCTGCTACAGGGACACCTTCTTTTTGAAATGAACGGTAAAGATCCTTTGCGTTTGAGCCCAGACCCCAAATAACAATTGGCCGTTTTGAATCGTATATTATTTTTTTAAAATAAGATGCTTTGATGTTGAAAAAGCGCTGATTTTTAAGTTCAGTAGCAGTTCTTGATAGTCTACCGTCATGATCTCTCCATTCCAGGAGAACAGATTCTGTTTTTGCAAATGAATAACCTGCTGAGTAGTTTTTTAGCGTTAGATTGTAATCATCAGGATACACACCGGGATCATAACCGCCAACTTTAATTAATGCTTTCAACGGCATGAAAAGGGTTGGAGAGGGAATAGGATCCTCTATGAAAATGTTGTGGATTATATCTTTGTTGATAGTCAGCGTGTTAAGCCATGTGCAATATCTGGTAAAACCATTGCCGATTTCCCTGTCAGTTCTGAACGGTCGTACTCCTCCGCCGATTACCTCCGCTCCGCTTGATTGCCATAATTTGTGCTGATATTCAAGTCTATGAGGAAGGGCGATGTCGTCACAATCCATTCTGGCGAAAAACTCGCCCTTAGCAGTCTTTATCCCTTTATTGAGTGCATTAAAAACCCCTTTTTCACATTCTCTAATAACGGAAAGGCGAGGATCGCTGATTTCTGATAGAATCTCTGTCGTATTGTCAGTTGAACCATTATCGACAACTATCAATTCAATGTCATGCAGGGTTTGGTTAAGAATGCTGTTTACAGACTCTCTGATATACGGCGCACCGTTAAGCACCGGAAGTACAACGGATACCAACGGATGGACGATTGGCATTGATGCAGATTAGCCCGGAGGCCATTCAAGACTGCGGCCGCCAAGAAGGTGCATGTGTAAATGGCCTACAGTTTGTCCGCCATCAGCGCCGCAGTTAAAGACGACCCTATATCCCTTTTCAGCAAATGCGCCATCTGCAGCAACCTTTTTAGCTGCCGTAAATAATGAACCGATAAGTTTTTCGTCATCAACTGTAAGTTCATTTAAAGAGGTTATGTGCTTCTTTGGAATTACAAGAGCATGAAAAGGGGCTTTGGGGGCTATGTCATGAAACACCAGAAGTTCCGGTGTTTCATGAATTTTTTTTGCCGGTATATCGCCATTGATAATTTTACAAAAAAGGCAGTCACTCATAACAATAGCTTAATAGAAAAATTTCTCAGATACCTTTACGCCATCTTTGTAAAGGACATTCTTGATTTTACTGCCCGGTTTCGGGAACTTGAAAACAAGAGTAGCTGTTGTGTCGGTTTTTACATCAACTGTAATTTTATTGTATTTGCTTGAATTTGGGTCTGCAGCTACTGTGTCACCGTCAGAAGTTACGATAAAGAAGTAATCATTGAGTGTCTGAATAGGGTTAGCAGTGAGATTCCACATGGAGAGGGAGAGTTTGGCTTCGCTTTTTGAGACCTTCTGCTCCGGCACGCAAAGATATATGTCATACTTGTCAATTGCAGGGTCAAGAGGGGCAAGGGCATCTTCGTACCGTTCGTAACCGGAATAAGTGTCAGTAAGAAGATTTCTAATCTTGCTTATCATCTCCAGTGCTGCACTGTTTTCAGGATGGTATTTGAGAGCTAGCAGTGTCCAGTATTCGGCAATGACAAGCTCATCCTTATTGGCATTTTTACCCTTCATGGCTGCCTGCACATTTTCGAATATTTTTTGTGCTTCGCCTAGTTTCTCTTTGGCAAATCCAGACTGAATTGCATTGATTTTGTCACCAGCCTCTTTTGCTCTTACACCAAGTTTTCTTGCCTCTTCCAGTGTTGCAAGAACTGCATTCATGTCCATCAGTTCAGGGTTTGCTATGTCTATCAGGAATTTTGAATATCCGTCCAGAAGGTCCTTATCAGTTAGTCCCGGCAGATATTTCGGGAAATCGGAGCGCCATAAATCAATCTGCTCAGTATTGGCTTCGTCAGGATTGGCAAGGAATCTTTTTAACTCTACATTAAGCTTTTGAAGCGTCAACTTCAGGTATTTAGTTCTAAGCGTTTCAGGTATCGGTTTGCTTCTGATGGCAAAATGCTGAATAGCCTCTGTATACTTGAGGTATGCCTTCTTTTCCATCTCTTCACGTTTTTTCTCATTCTGTACTTTTTCGGCAGCCTTAAGGAATGAGTCGGCTGTCTCTTCAGGTGACTTACCGCAACCTGTAAATAGAGATAATGCGAGAAATGCGACTAGCGTTACTGCTGTGATTCTGCTCATAAGATTTGATCCCCTCTGAAATGTAAGACCTTTTACGCAAACCATCATAATAGATTAAATATATAATAGAAGTTGATATGGTCAATCCTAATTATGTTAGTATATTTACTGGACAGGCTCTATTTGGTCAAACAAACAAAAGGATATATATATGTTTAGCAAACTTCTCTTAATTGCTCTCTTCGCTATCTCAGGAATATTTGCGGCTGACATTAAATGGTATGACTACGGAACAGGTGTTGCCGAAGTGAAAGCGAAGAAAAAACCGGCAATTATCGACTTTTATACCGATTGGTGTCACTGGTGTAAAGTAATGGATGAAAAGACATTTAATGAGGCAAAGGTCAAGGATAAGCTCATAAAGAAGTTTGTTGCGATGCGTATAAATCCTGAAAAATCCACGGAAACAATTACTTTTGAGGGTAAAAGCTATAAACCGATGGACTTTGCACAAGCTCTTGGTGTCCAGGGCTTCCCGGCGTTGGCATTTATGGACTCTAAGGGTAAGTTGATCACCCTTATTCCAGGTTATATCCCTCCCGAAACTTTTATACAAATACTCGGTTATATTGAAACAGAGTGTTATGCAAAAGGGATGTCATTCGAAGATTGGCAGAAAAAAGCAGGTAAGTGCAAAAACTAAGCTTTAACTAAATCCAGTGCACTGTGTTCAATTAGTTGAAATAGCCTATATACTGGTGGAGTTGGCCTAGTTATTCCTCGTTCCCACTTTTGAACTGTTGATAGTTTCGCGTTACATACGTTGGCAAAGACCGCCTGGCTCATATGCATCTTTTTTTTCCGAAGGTTCACAATGTCATCTCTAGTATATACTTTAGGCCTCTCGAATTGAAGTGCATCAAATTTTCTGAGAGTTTCCTTTACATCCAGGACTTGTCCCATATCTTCAATAGTTGCTCTTAAAGATTTAGATAAGCTTAGGGGTTTATTTTCTATTGTTTTTTTGTTCTTATTTTTAGTTTTCATTTCACTATTCTCTATTTGTATGATTATAGCATTTAATGCTACGAAATTCAAGTCCAATTTTGTAGTTTATTTAACTAGATAGAGTTTGACCGTTTTCGAAGTTGTCCTGCCGGCGTTAATTACAGATACCCTGCAAATATAAACACCACTTGGAAGTTCTCTGCTTTGCTGGTCCTTGCCATTGAATGATATTGTGTGCCATCCTGCACCACGCTCAATGGTTTCATGTCTTTGAACTACTTTTCCATTGCTGTTGACGAAGCTTGCGCATATTCTGTATCTGCCCTCTGAATAGGGGAGACCGATTTTGATCTGTGTATTTGGATTGAACGGGTTTGGTTGCGCTCTTGCTATTGAAAGAACTTCCGGAGCTTCAGCACTTATTTTCTTTATGGTGTTGTCAATAGCCTCTCTGTTTCCTGCAATTAAGAGCCATTTTCCACCATTTAGAGTATGCTGAGCAGGCGCCTCCAGTTTTAAAGTTTCTCCTCTCGCTCTGTTCCATAATACTGCCATTTCCGGTAAACAGCCGCTGTTTGTAAATGATATTCTTTTTGTTACATCGGAAGAGCCGGTGATTATAAAAGAATCGACGATCAACGCATCATTTTTGTAGGGTAATATACGTGTCATTAGATTTCCTGCCGAATTATCTGGAATGTACAAGTTCCATCTGCTTTCGGGCAGGGGAGGTAGAGGCATAGAACGTTTTCTGCTGCCGCCTAATCCAATGGTGACAGTGCTGCTAATGCCGTCAGTTGCCGTAAAGAGCGTATGCGCTTCACTCTCCTCTGCGACTTTTCCTGCAGGGTTTGCGGAAATAGCTGCAACATGAAGGGTGCAGGGACGGTTGTTTGGATTGTAAACCCAATAGCCATTCCATGGGTGAAGTATCATTTCTCCATCTGCCAAACCGGTATAGCTTTGGGGTAGTGGAATTGGTAATGGGCCTTCTAGATTCAGGAGTGTCCTTTCAGCGGCCGATCTGAAAAAGTTTTTCCATTTAACCGGAAATGCAAAAGGAACAGCTATGTGAGTCCATCCAGATTTTCTGACAACTATTTGCACTGGTTTATCTGTTTCGACTGTATGAATTGGTCCTGTCGGGAAATCTATTTTTTTATTCCGCGAATATATGTAGTAGCTCTGTCCTGGAGTAAATTGCCAGGAAGAGTCGGACAAAGAGCGGTATCCGGAACCATTCCAAATAACCATTTTCCAGTTTCTGCCGTCGTGAACACCGAGTGTGTTTTTTAGAATGTCACCAGCAGAACCATTATCTGTGTGAAACGGCAGAGAGATTAGATGCCATTCCCCGGTAGCAGGAGACCTGCCGGATTCTATGCTGAATTGAATTCCCTGAGGTATAGAAACGCCTGTTGATGTTTGTGAAGAGCTGTCTGGATATCGGCTGATATTACCGGCGCTGTCGGATATCTCGAGACACCAGGAGAAACCTGAAAGAGAGAACTGTAAAGGCAGAATGCTTTTTGAATAGACTCCATTTACTGCAGTTAACGTATCGATACGCGTAGAAACCTCACCGCCAAATCGATAAACCACTCTTGCCCATTTAATGCCACCGGAGTCGTTCAGCGAGAACGATACATTAAAACCTGTTGTTGTGTTTGCTCTTACCGGGGTAGACGTAAAGATGATTTTGGGAGGTATCGTATCTGAGGCGCTAAAAGGTTTTGGAAAGTCGGGCAATGAAGGGAAATGGAGCCAGTTTCCATCGCTGCTGATACCGCCGAAAGGTGCACCGAGACTTGTCTGTTCGTGTTCAGTTGATGTTGTGATACCTGCATGGTGCCAGATAGTATTATCAGTTTGGGCGTGGCTCTGCAATGTCGCTGCGAGGAGCTGGATGATTACTATTTTCAGGAGTTGCTTTATAATCATTTCTCTTTTCCGGGAAATTTCTCCGTTTAATTCTGTGTGTGTCCAGAGGAGGTTTAGACCCGGAATTTGGCGCTTTTATCCCTTTTTTTATTTCTGGCGGTAATTCGGTATTGCGTGTTTCATATAAACCGCGCCATGCATCAGCTTTCGGAGACTTGCCGCACTCCGCAAGTTCAGTTAACTTAAGGAGTTCCAACGCAGGTTCGAAAAACTGTGACCGCATCAGTTTGCGCATTGAAGCCTTTCTTTTCGGCCCTTTGGGAAGGTCAAGCAGGTATTCAAAACGGGGAAGAAGAACCAGAAGCGTGCGCATCTGCATACGTTCCAGCTTGGACATCTGAAAATGGTCTGACATCTCAGAAAAGACAAACCGTATAGCCTGTTGTATGTCTCTAATCTTTTCGTTTTTCATGCGGATAAACGGCCAGAGGAGAAGAGAGTACTGAGTAGTGATGTCATCCGGTGACTTTACAGCCAGTTGGTCGCAGAAGCGGGCAGTTCTTATCAGCTGATCGTGGTGCGTTTTGTTAAGCAAATCAACAGGAGGCAGGTAGCTGCCTAAAAAGTTAAACTCGTTGGCTCCTTTGATGAACTTTTCCAGTAATCCGCTTCTTAATATCTTTGCGAGTTCTTCAAACAGCCTTCGCTGACTGCACAGCTTTATTGCGTCTTTCTGTTTGACCATTTCCGAAGCCAGCCCTTTTTCGATACGCAAATTGAATTTCGCGGCAAATTTTATAGCGCGCAGAATTCTTACAGGATCTTCTGAAAGTCTCACTTTCGGATCGCCGATGCAGCGTAGTGTTTTGTTCTTCAGATCCTCAAGACCGCCTACATGGTCAATGATTATGTTCTTTACAGGATCGTAAAAGAGAGCGTTTATTGTGAAATCACGCCTGAATGCATCGTCCGATTCAGTACCGAAAACGTTATCGCTGTCTATCGGCCCATCTGATTCATTCTTGCCGTGATGCTTGCGGAATGTTGCCGTTTCAATGACCTTGTTCCCGTGAAATTTAACATGCACCAGACGGAATCGTCGTCCGATTATGAACGAGTTCCTGAATATCTTCTTTATCTCATTCGGGCTTGCAGAAGTTACGATGTCCCAGTCTTTTGGTGCAATTCCTAAAAGGCTGTCTCTGATAGCTCCGCCAACTACATAGGCTTTATAGTGAAACGACTGAAGGCGTCTGATGACTTTAAAAGCATCTTCGTCGACAGCATTCTGCGTAATACGAGGATCTGAAACACGCAGCGGCCCTTTTTTATTTTTCTTGATTTTACGGAGAAACCATTGAATCATTGCATCACATTATTTGGAAGAATATTGCCGACTTCTCTAGTTCATATTCGATATCACGGTATATTTTGTCAATCAGCTGTCTGCTGAATTTCAGGTCGTCCCAAACATCTGAGCTGAACACAGGTATCTTTTTGTCGCCAGGAGCGCCTATACAAAGCGAGCGGGCCAGAATGTCTGCAGCGTGCACAGCATAGACCATTGTTCTGTGCTTAGTTGCCAACACTGGGGTGTGGTGATAAAGAATAGCAGATGACAAATCATCAGGCAGATTCCATTTTGTCGCTAGCCAACTTCCAATTTCGTTGTGCGTAATGCCGATAGATTTTATTTCAGCATCGATAAAGAGAGAAGGCTCTTTTTCGAGCTGTTGCTGAACTTGAACAAACTCTTCGTTAAGAAATTTGAATAGAATTACCTTGCCGATATCGTGAAGCAGGCCGGCAAGAAAGCTCTCTTCAGAACTTCTGAAATTGACTTTTTTGGCAATCTCCTTAGCAATGACACCGGTTGCTATTGAATGAAGCCAGAACTTCTCAAGGTCGAAGGTGCCGCATTGTCCCTTACCGCCAAGCTTGTCAAAAACTGATGCTGTTAGGACGATATTTTTTACCGTATTGAAACCAAGAATTACAATTGCATGAGTAATTGTATTTACCCGTCCAGGAAATCCATAAAATGCTGAATTTACCAGGCGAAGCACCTTTGATGCCAGCGACTGATCCATAGTAATCGCCCGCCCGACCTCTTCGGCAGAGGTTCTTGGATTCTGCATCAGTGAAGTTATTTCAGAAATGACTTTGGGCAGAGTCGGCAGAGAGGAGATCTTCTCTGTTACAAGTTTCAGTTTGTCTTTAGGGCTTACTGCGCCTGGTACCATATAATAATATCCTATTTTGCCGGTGCAGTTTTGCTTTGGTTGTAGTCGCGTGCTGCTTCGTAAATAATTTTCATAAGCGGGTTTTTAATAACATCGCTGAAAATACCATCAAGTTCATCATTTGAAACTGCCACAGCTGCAGTGCTAGACGCGTCTTCGGAGTTGTCTCCATCGCTGTGGATATAAACAAAAGGGATATCCCAATTCTTAAAACGGGATATCATGCTTTTTTTTAGTTCAACACCTTCGCCTAAAAGAATATTGCCGTTGGCGCCCACAAGAGGTTTAGCCAGGATCATGGCATCTTCTATTTTGTCTATTAGAATTTTTCTCATGCTCTCTACTGTAATAACTTCTATATTCTTATTATAATTTAAGGATAGTAAAATAGGTTATGAATAATCAAAGAGTCTACCCTTTTCCGCTTTCGGATCATTGGCCCACATTAAGCGATAATGAATTGAAACTTTTTGCATTTTGCATCATATTGATATTCGTGTGTGCCGTTTTCTATTGGCGATACAGAAATAGCAAAATACATAAGCAGCAGAATGCTATGTGGAACGAAATCTTCAATAAAACAGCAGCAGAATTGGATCTCACGCAGGAAGAGAGCAGTTTTGTCGGGAAGATGGCAAAAATCATTAACAAAAATCCATTAGATATTGTCAGTACCCCCTATGCATTTGAACTAGGAATTCATAGCTATCTTGAACAAGGCAAAGGGGAAAAGAGTCTTGCAGCTAAGTTGATAGAACAATTGAGGCTTAAGTGCGGGTTCGATAGGCCTGCGCCAGGTCAGCCTATTTTTTCAACTAGAGCTCTCACTGAAATGCAGGCAGTTTCACTCGTTCTCGGTAGTTCCGAGGAAGAAGGCAGACACCCGTGTCGAATATCATATAAAGATGAGCTGGCCTTCTCTTTGGAAAAAAATGACGGCGATTTCGGAACAATTGATAGACAGGCTAAAGTCAGTATTGTCATTCAGCAACCTGGAGATGGAGAATATACATTTGATATTCCCGGAATACTGGAAGCAGGTTACAATACTGTGAAACTCAGTCATTCAATCAAATTCAAACGCAAACAGGTGCGTGAACATATCAGAGTTGAAACTCAAATGATAGCAAAGTTCAGGTTTATAAAGGCTAGTAAGGTTCCTGACAGGCTGAGTGGCGGGGCAAGATTCAGTGCTACAGTTGTTGATGTCAGCGGTGGCGGCATAGCGCTTCAATCAGAGGAAAAATATGATACCGGCGACTGCATGATCTTAAGTTTTACTTTTGCCGGAGAGAGTTTTTATGGAATCAAGGGCACTGTTCTCCGTGTTAAAGAGAGGAAGTCGGACTCAGCAGTACTTTTCATGCATCAGATTAAGTTTTTGGAAATAGATGAATCCCTGCGTGAGAAGCTGATACGCAAAGTTTTTTCTAAGCACCGAGAAGATGTCGAGTGGCAGCGTAGTGTCGGCCGGCGCTGACAAAACCTTATTTCACAAGTATTCCTCGTATTTTTTTAACGCTTTTCCCTGAAACAATACGGAAAAGATAAATTCCGTTTCCAACACTGTTTCCGCGAGAGTCCCGTCCATTCCAAATTGCAGATTTTGTACCTGCCGGTAATGTCAACCTATGCACCAATTTTCCACTTGCTGAAAAAACATCCATATGAATTGGATTTATGTTATTTGCAAATGCTCCAAAATGAATAGCAGTTCCTGGATTAAAGGGGTTTGGCGAAAGCAGAGGATCTGTTGCAGTCAACTCATCCTTGGAAGATGTATCCTCTGCAAATGTGTATTGGCCTTGAATAAGTCCAATTACGGCTGAATCTGTCTTTAATATCAGGTCGGCATAATCACGTGCTTTGAATGTGTCGACAACCTCCACTCGCAGTGTGCATATCTTTCCGCTGTCAGAGGAGTTGAATGTATAGGAAAATGTATTACGTCTTGACGATGAATCTGGATCGGCCATTCCTTTGTTGTATCCATGAGCATACCAATCATAGCCTACGATTCCATTTTCGGCATCTGTTGCTGTGACTGTGAATTTCCATGAAAGGCCGTTTCGAACAGCTGTA
>JAEUSG010000079.1 GCA_016788315.1 Fibrobacterota bacterium
AAGAGTGTTGTTTATCGGAACAAGACAAGACAAAGGCGGACGCAACGATACGGATCATGAGTATTGGTCTCACACTATAAGAGCTGAAGCAGCCATATTAAAGATGCAAAATGTCAGATGTGAATTCGTTGCTGCTTTTAAGCGTTCAATTATGGTACGCGAATTGGAAACCATACTCAAAAACATTCCAGAACGAATAGGGATTATTTGTGCGTCTGGATCAATTTTAAGAATGCTTAAATCACTATCTGAAACACATCCCGAACTTATAGAAGGTAAGGATATTGATACCGTTCTTTTTACACATTATGCAAGCAGGGACTATTTTGTAGGAAAACCTGTATGGCAGGTTCGCTGGAACATGCGTGAAATGGGACAACAGGCAATGACACATCTCTTATCGCATATAGAAAATGGGGCCTTCAAAACCGGTATTCACAAAATGCCGGTTGAATTATATTGAATCCTTTTAGATTTAATAAGTCATGGATAAGTATCTTTATTTATACAAAAACTTGTTGTTTTTTACTTAAACGATATCATATGCATTATTTGTAACGTTATTTTTATTGAACTTTTCTACTCTTCAGGCTAAGTTTAGTGTATAAGTTACTACCAACACAATAAACTCAATGAGGGGTATAAATGAAATACATTATCATTTCCATCTTCTTTCTGCACTCCATTGTGATTACCTCTTTTGGAGCAGAAGGTTTTTTTAAGGATTATTTTCATGATCAGGGATATCACCTTTCCGGACAAAAACATAATGATCACATTAAAACATTTCTTAACTATTCCATTGAGCCGAATTTTACTACTACGAGCTCTTTTACAAAAAATAGAATCAATGGTACAGCAATAGATTCAAATGGTGTTTTACTATACCCAGATAACTCTCCCCGATTCAGAATCTATTACCATTCGGGCGGTTATTTTAGCCATCTCGATGATTGTGGTGGCGCAATTGCACACGATAGACTGAGAACTTTTGTGGCAAATGGAGGTTCCTGGGTAGGATCTTGTGCAGGTGCTGGAGCCGCCTCATTGGCAGCTTATCCTGGTGGTACAGCAATGGTTGGTGTATATCCTCATTATTACCAGGATAGAGGAGACAGATTTTTGTCTGATATCAAAATCATGGATATGACACATCCTATCGCCATATACTATAACAATTTTTTGGGTTACAGAGATTCAATTGTTGATTCTACATGGTTTTTAAGTGGTGGATATTTCCCTGATAATGTTGATCCACCCTATAACTTTACCACTTTTCTCGCTAAATCAGTAACACCCGGATACAGCATTTCCGACAAATGGGCTATAGTTTGCTACAAAGATACCAATCATATTAATAGTGGACGCGTAGTTCTTTCCGGAGCACATCCGGAAGCGGGTCGTTCATACACAAAAAAGGGGAAATTCTTTGCTGCAATGTGTAAATTTGCTGCGGAAGGAAATGGCGCTCCCAAAATCAAGGGCATGCTACTTAACAACCTCTCTCGCACGATGAACGATAATACAAAATCTGGTTACGAGAAAATTGGTGACAAACAATATCACCATTTCACAGTCTTCGTTCCAGAAGAAGCGGAGACACTTGAAGTTACAATTGCCGGAGAGACAGGTTATGACTTTAATCTGTATCTTAAAAAAGGAGGATTCGCTTTTACGAGTAATTCTCTTAAGAGTGCCACAGGATTAGGGGAAAACAAAGTTATAATACTGACAAAAAGCGAAGGATTATCAAAAGGGCTTTGGTAT
>JAEUSG010000232.1 GCA_016788315.1 Fibrobacterota bacterium
TCAGAATTTCACTATTCAGAAAATAGGCAGCAACAAAACTCATAAAGTACACACTAGAATCATTACTGCGACAAACAGAAACCTGCAAAAAATGGTCGATGCAGGTTCATTCAGGGCAGATCTATTCTACAGACTAAATACAATCAGTTTTGAACTGCCTCCTTTGCGTGAACACGCGACTGACATTCCAACTTTGAGCCGTTTCTTTTTAAAGAACTATAACAAACGATTCAACCGATCAGTAAAATACATCTCTCCGGAAGTTGACCGCTTTCTCATGTCTCATTCATGGCCAGGAAATATCCGTGAATTGGAAAATACTATTCAGAAGGCTGTGCTTTTCTGTTCAGACAGCACCATTGACAGCTCATGCATAGATTTCATAAACGCAAATAATAAAGCTAATGTGCAGCAACCTGAAAGAGAGCCGGAATTAGAAATACCAAAAGGCAATGCCCGGGCACTTCAAAAGGAACACATTCTTTTCCTGTTAAAGAAAACAGGCGGCATCGTCAGATGGGCTGCAAAAGAGGCAGAAGTAGGCGAAGCCACCTTTTTCAGAAAACTGCGCAAATTCGGCATTAACAGAGAGTAGCTACCTATTCAGTTTTTACAATTCTGAGAGTCGCTATTTCCTTTTCAGTTTTAACTCTGCAAATGTAAATTCCGGCGGGGACTTTTTTCCCGGCGATAGAATTGCCATCCCACATGAAAACAGCACTTCTGACCATATTAAGACGTTTTACTATTTGTCCTGCTGGCGTTAATATTTCTACAACATTAATTCTGTCTACACCTGCAGAATGGATGCAGATGCTTTTATTGAATGGATTTGGAGACGCTAAAACCGTCAAATGCGAAGTAATTGAGCGGTTTAATGCAACAGAAGTACCGTTAGTAGTAATAGGAAAACGATAAAAGGTCAGAGCACCTATCCCCCGTCCATTTACAAGCCACGGCCCCTCAAATGGATTTGTGGTACCTGTATAAAATCGATCCGGAGTATATGACACCGTTGTCGAATCTGTGCTGCTTTTAAGATAGAGAACTGTCTGTTTTGCCGCAGAATCAGTCTTAACCGAATCAACCACACCCCAGCTTTTCCCGATGGAGAAAGCCTCAGATGGCGTGTGTCCGTTTGAGTCGGAAGTAAATGTAACCGGCTGAGTCCACTCAAGCACCAATTGTTTTTTATAAGCATCCCTGAAATATGCGCGCACAATATCAGGAGCATCTATACCGACAGTGTCACTGTAATTACAAAATTCTCTCTGAATAATTCGAGACATTTGTTCACCCATAATTCTGTATCCGGCAGTATCATAGTGACAACCATCATGATAGGGAATATTTGTTGTTGACATTATTCTAATATCGCTGCGGTTAAACGGCGATTTTCTCTGTGCTTCCCGAATGATATCCTGTCCGTCATAATTGCATCCGGGTCTGATTTGATAAACAAAGACTCTTTGTATAGCGGGGAAATCTTGAATCCAGCTATCATGCAGCTGCATAAGGTGATTCAAATATTCATTTGGCCCGGAATAAGCGGCCTCGCCCTGATGCCATATTACACCACGCAAACCATCCTTTAAACCTGAATGCACCACTCTATGCAGCAATCTGCCATAAATCGATGATAGTGCTGTATCTCTTAAATGATATGTTATCGGGGTACCGGCGATTGCCCCATTAAAAACAGCCACTGGTATGCGGCTATCCTCCACAATTCGGCGCGCTATTGCCATGCCTAATACTCCAATTACATTCTTGCGCTGCCAATTAATCTGCGGCGCCGGTTCAGCCTTACCCCAACCAGTATCAATATTTGTATTATCAAATTGTTGAGCTCCAAAAGAACGAATATATGGGCTGCTATATCCTGTGTATGCCTCTGCAGCGGCATTGGATTGTCCATCAAGGATATAGGCATCACCGCAAACGAGACTGTCAGCTTTTCGAAGGGAGTCAGAATCTAGATAGAATTTTATTGAATATTGTGCCAGTTCAGCGTGGATATTAACAGCAAGACTAAATGCTGCATTATCTGATATATAATTCAAAGGCTGTACTATACGTTTCTGCAATACACCCTCTTTGAATAGTTTTACTGATATACTATCAGAACCGGGGGTATTAACATAGCCAACAATCTCAATCTTGCCTGAATCCTGATTATTTCTTGCAAACAACTGCATGTGCTTTGGAAACTTTGAGAAAACAACTCCAGAGAAAGCCGACACACTCCAAATAATTAAAAAAAGCGAGAATAGTTTAACCATAAAACCCCCATAGAAAGTTAATCGTTACGACTATGTCCCTGCAAAACGCATGCCAAACCACTATTGAAGACGCAGCGGTAGTTCCATCTGATTATTCTCTAACAATTCTCTGTTAGATAAAATATCTGAGGCCTTACCATCAGCCTGTATCTTTCCGTTCAGAAGCAATATAACGCGTTCACAAGTATCTGAGATAAAATCAAGATCATGTGATACTGTTACCATAGTTTCATTACGTTTTTGAAGAAGATTAATGAGCTTCCTTCGGTGAAAAGGATCCAGATCTGAAGTGGGCTCATCCATTACAAGTATTTCAGGATCCATCATAAGCACAGCAGCCAGTGCGGCGAAACGGCGCTGACCTTGAGAGAGTGTAAATGGAGGGCGATCAGCAAATTCAGCGATATCAAACATTTTAAGAAATTCTGCTGCTTTAACAAGTGCCTCATCACGGTTCATTCCAACATTCAAGGGGCCAAACAGAAGATCATCAATTATTCTCGGCATAAAAAGCATATCATCGGGATTTTGGAAAAGAAGTCCAACCTTTCGTCTAACAGTTTCTGCTGTACTCTTTTCAATTTTTAATCCGTCAATAGCAACACTGCCAGACGTTGGTTTATTTAGCCCATTGAGATGGTATACAAGTGTTGATTTTCCGGAACCGTTCGAACCGATAACCCCTACCTTTTCACCCTTTTTAATCGAAAGGGATATATTTTTTAGAACTGCAGCAGACCCTGGAGAGGCGAATATAAGATCCTTAATTTCTATAATCATTAAAAGTAAAGCCTTATGCTAATTATTGCAAATACAAAAAATAAGATAAATATTAAATCTGTAAGTCTAAAACTTTCACCTTCCTCTTTAATTGCAAACGAACCTCCAACAAACCCTCTTGCAATCATGGCGTCATGAACACGACCAGCACGAAAGGTTGATCGCAAGA
>JAEUSG010000238.1 GCA_016788315.1 Fibrobacterota bacterium
GTCGGAAGATGTGCACACACTTGTTCACAAAGATTTGTTGTTTCCAGATGGGTAAGACAAGAAGGTAAGAGTTTGGTAGAAAATGAATCCTTGAAATACTCAAATATGTCAAGGGTGGAGGAAAGTATGATTGATGTATTGATGTTGGTGGAGGACCGCAGAAGCAAGAAGTGAAGGGCAGTTCAAGTCTGGTGATTGATCTGGGAAGGGAATCAAATGGGATTGATGAAACTTCATGTTGGACTCCATGATCATCAGTCATTGTAGAAAGCACAGCACAGTGCTTAGGGGCCCTACAAACAAGTCTTGTTAAGTTTGATGGCAAGAGAGGCCATGCTGAGCATGGTAAGTCTGGAACAATGTACAGCTGTAGCAATGTCGATGGAAAATGTGATACCAATTCTGGATTGGTTTTGAAATCGATTTCATTCGAAGATGGAACATTCAACCAAGTCAGTGATTTTGGAAGTTGTTCAAGAAGGTTCTTGGTTGACAATACAGGTTCAGCATATCTCTTTCGGCAAAAGTCTAATTTTAGAATTGAAGGAGGAAGCAGAGGAACGACAAAGTCAAGGCCTTTCAACAAGCTAGTGACAACAAATGATTCCAAGGATGGAGGGAGTTTTGAAACAAATGAAGTTGCTGATAAATAGAAGTGACGAGCCTTAAAGTGGATGAGAGAAGATGGAAGTTCAACACGACCATCAAATCGGCGGATACTCAAACTTGTCAAACTTTGAGGAGAATGGGTCATCCAAGAATAGTCTGAGAAAAAAAACTTTCTCAAATCAAGAACTTGTAGATGGGGTAGGTGTTCATTAAAGTTTCAAAGTTGAACCACGTGATCCAAACAGCACACGTTCATTTTTATGCAAGAAATTTCTCAAGTCTAGTTTTCTCACTCTAGAAGGTATTGAGGCGATTGTCAAGAGTAATGTACACTTCCTTACATCGTGACTGCTATGAATCGATAGCTCGTCAAGTGATGGCAACTCATCCAAGAATCTAGGAAGTAATTTAAAAACAAGAAAGTCTTCACCAAGTGTTATGGACTTGACAACATTCGGAGACTTCAATCGTTGCCACAATGACGTTGCACCAGTCATCATCAGCCGTCCTAGTTGGTCTCCAGGAAGGTACCAAACAAAGTACGCCCAAATATCAGGTGGGAAACGTTCCA
>JAEUSG010000259.1 GCA_016788315.1 Fibrobacterota bacterium
AATGCCTGAAACAAAGGGGCTTGATGCCGCGTTTCCTGCGAAGGCCATTATGATCAATGTACCATCAGAAAACATCCTCTCTTTCATCTCCTCATACTTTTTTATTGTATCATTAATTGATATGTAGCGTTTTAATTCGAGTTTGATCTCCTCTGGTACTGACAGTGCGTCGATTGTTTTGTATGCATTTTCGCCCTGTATTCTTTTATCAGTAATCATTGTGCGATGCTTTGCTTCCAGATTATTGAATTGCGTATAGTAGTTTGTAAGTTTAGCAAATTGCGACGCAAAGGGGGTGCGGCTAATCAGTTTCTCTGGGTTTGTCGCATATTCTTTTAGAGTATCATAGTATTGTTTGTGTTTGTTCAGTAAGCCGGTATATTCAGCTAGAATAGGTTCTAATTGCGTTGTTTTTTCCGGATAATTCTTTAAATCAGTTTGTAATTGAATGACGGAGTCTCGAATGTTTCTGTATCGTTTTAACGAATCCTGCCAGGCGTTGCCCTTACCAATCCAGTCAGGTATTGGTAGTTTGTTAAGTAGAGTATCACGGTATTTTACAAAAGCCTTGACGGAGTCGGTCAGGTTTTTGGGTGCAGTAATCTTTCCATAGTCATATTTCGCATATTTGTAATATTTTACTGCTGAATCAATAGCTGATGCCTCTTTGGGAAAGGTGCTTCGACCAATTGACATCGCCATGTCTGTAAGACTTTTTTTGCCACTCAAAAAGTCTTCTGCATCACTCTTTAGTGTTGAGAAAGTACCAAGCAAGTTAGATAGTAAAGGATTTGAGACTAGGTTGCCGGAAAAGGCCATCAATAACACACCGCCTTCAGAAAGCAGCTTTTCCTTTATCTGCATATATTTCTGTATTGTATCGTTAAGTGCGAAATACCTTTTAATGTAAACGCGATCTTTATCAATAGCCGAAAATGTGTCAATGAAAGCATATATGTTCATGCCTTGAGATACATGCTTCTGTATCTGTGGGATATATTGTTCCAGGTTCCTCTTCTCTTTTTCAAAATCTGTCAGTTTGATAAAGGCTGGCGCCAACGGCGTATAAGCTATCAGTAATTCAGGATTTTCTATCAAAACTGCGATGCTGTCTTTAAAACGGTAATATGGTGTTATAGCAGAATTGTATGTCGCAATTTTCGGATTGAGTTCAGTTGCTTTGGACGGTGTTTTACGAATAGTCTCACGCAAGATGATTATTGAATCTTTTAATACTGCGTATTTGCGGATGCTATCTTGCCAAGGTGTTCCACGCCCAATCCATTCAGGTACAGGTAATTTTACTATAAGTGAATCTCTGTATCGCACTATATTTTTTAAAGAATCTTCATAGCCTGATGTCTGGAGCAGCTTTTTCCTATATATGTCTTTTGCGCTATCACTAACCGCTAGAGAAAGAGAGTCTTTGTATTTTTTATATCTCTTTACATTTGAGAGTATTCTGAAATATTTATACGCAGAATCCATAAGCTCTGCCTGTGCAGGAAAATATGAACGACCAATCGTAAGTGCGATTTCCCTGCCGATACTTGCATAGTTGTTGTCTTTAATTTCGGTTAGTCGATTTTTCAGGATCGGTATTTCAGCATACTGAGTTATAGTTGATGACATTTCAACTATAGAGGCAGGATTTGCAGAATATTTCTCCAGAGAATCTCTCATTCTTTCAAATGGCGCTATAGATCCGCGTAAGAGATCCGCTTTTATACTCAATTGTGATTTGACGCTGTTGTCTGTGGCTTTTTGCTGTTCTTCCAGTGTAGTCCTTAAGCTGTCTCTGAGATTAGTGTAGGTGATTAGCGAGTCTTTCCACCGTTTGCCAGCAGCAATGTGAGGAGCAAACTTGATTCTGTCAATGAGAGAGTCTTTGTATGAACTGTATTCAGAGTAAGCTTCATCGATCCCGTTAAGTCCTGTAAATCTTTCAAGCGCACTTAAGTAATATCTAAGCGAGTCTTTTCCCATACTGCTGAAATGATCTATTGCCAGCTCGTTGTATTTCGCAATACTGTCGGCAAATCGTTTGTATGTATCAATAGTATCTTTTAGAAGCTTTTTCTGTTCGTAAAGTTCACTGAGTTTCAGGTATGTCGAGATCTTCTCTGTTAGTTCGTTGTTTGCCCCTGTAAGAAAAGAAACTAGGCTAAGGTTGGTTTTGGTTGTCGCTTTTGCACCGGTTTCCTGTTTCGAAAACAGGGCAACGGAGGAGTTCTTTAATGCTGTAAATTTGGCACGCAGTCTTGTAGTTTCGTTGCACACATTAGTTGCAGGTGTTGATAAACTATCCATCATTAAGGATAAATTGTCTGCTGATAAATTTTTCGAAAAAGTTGAGATCACAATATCCAACGGCTCTTTAAGTATGTTCGATTTTCGCAGTGAATCTAGATTGGCAGCAAGTTCTGTGAAATCACTCTTTATTTGTAGGGCTAGGGGCAGTTTAACCATAAGTTCTTTGCGTGCAGTTTCGAACTTTGCAGCATCATGGTCTACGAATACAGCTCTAGTATTAGTGCTAATAATTAAAATAAACAGTAATAAAATGGGGAACATAATTGAAACAATTATACCATTAATAAAAGAACTTATGCAATAAGTTCTCGATATAAGTAAGTATTTGACCGCTAATACGAGTTCAAAAGAAAAGACTAAAGTTTTTTGCCGAAATGCCGATAATTAAAAAGGAGATACTATAAACTTCCATTAAAAGGAGGGGGAAACTCAAAAAAACGTAAAAATTTCGATAAAAACAGGGATATATAACTTTAAGGGATTACTCTAAAAAGTAACAGGGAGGTTACAAATGAGAATTAATCATAACATTTCGTCTATGATTACAACTGGTGCTTTGACAAAAAGCACACAGGCTTTCACCAAGTCACTTGAAAAGCTTTCAACAGGTCTTCGTATCAACCGCGCTTCTGATGATGCTGCAGGTCTTTCAGTATCTGAAGGTCTCCGTACACAGATTGGCGGCATGACAGTAGCAAAGAGAAACGCTTCCGACGGTATCGCACTTATGCAGATTGCAGAAGGTGCAGCCGGAGAAATTTCAAATCTTCTTCAGAGAATGCGTGAACTTGCAGTTCAGTCTTCAAATGACACACTGACAACTACAGAACGTACTTACACAAATCAGGAGTTCGCAGCTCTTCTTTCTGAAGTTGACCGTGTTACAAACTCCACACAATACAATGGTCAGACACTTATTGCAGGCGGTGCATCCTCTTTCGGCGGTGCAAGTTCTGTATCGAGTGTATTGCACATCGGTCCAAATGGTACTGCCATTAACAAGATCACTCTGAGCATCAATGCTACATCCTCAGGTGCCCTTGCTATGAACAATACCAGCGTAAGCACGCAGAGTGCAGCACAGAATGCAATCACATCGATTGACAGTGCTATTACCTCTGTAAATGCAATGCGCGGTAATCTTGGTGCCATTATTAATCGTCTTGAGAGCGCTATAAATAATCTGGATAATCAGATCCAGAATAGCCAGTCTGCTGAGTCTCTGATCCGTGATGTTGATTTTGCTCAGGAAAGCACAACATTCACAAAGAATCAGATTATGATGCAATCCGGTACAGCGATGTTGGCTCAGGCTAACAATGCTCCTCAGACAATTCTTGGACTTATTGGTAGATAATTAGCCCTTTACTGGTTGAAGCAAAACCTCCTGTCGGGTTCCCAAAAGGAATCATGGCAGGGGGTTTCTTTGTTTATAGCCCTGATTAATCAAGCAGTTGCAAATAAAATTAAAGTGCTCAAAGAATTCGACCGATAAAAGGAGCAGAGAGATTACGCCTTATTTTTCGGGATACATGGGATGTTACATAAAAAGTCTCTTTAACGAAGGAGGAAAAAGAAAAAGAGTATAAAGAAAACAAACCAAATACAGAGAAACAGTAAAAAGGGAATTTATAAATCAACCAGTAAGTAACAGGGAGGTTACCAATGAGAATCAATCATAATATTTCGGCAATGGTCACTCAGACCGCACTCAGTAACAGCAATAAAACACTATCCGTTTCGTTAGAGAGACTTTCAACAGGTTTAAGAATTAACCGTGCTTCAGACGATGCTGCAGGACTTTCAGTTTCTGAGCAGATGCGTACACAAATTACCGGTATGAATGTTGCCAAGCGCAATGCTTCAGACGGTATTGCACTTCTGAATATTGCAGAAGGTGCTGCTAATGAAATCTCCAACATGCTCCAGCGCATGAGAGAACTTGCAGTTCAGGCCTCTAATGATACACTCACAACCACTGAGCGTAGTTATGCCAATCAGGAATACGGCGCACTTATTTCTGAAATTGACCGCGTGTCAACTGTAACACAGTACAATGGGCAGACTCTGCTTGATGGTACAACAGGCGCATTCGGTGGTGCAACTGGAACTTCTAGTGTATTGCACATTGGTCCCAATGGTGGATCTAACAACAAGATCACAATCTCAATTAACGGAACTACATCAGGTGCTCTGACAGTTGGCGGAACAAGTATAACAACTCAGGCTAGATCAGCTACAGCTATCCAGTCTATTGACGTTGCTATCGGTTCGGTAAATGCTCTCAGAAGTAATCTTGGTGCGTTTGTCAATCGTCTTGAAAAAGCGATCAACAACCTTGATAACCAGATACAGAATACGCAGAGTGCTGAATCCTCAATTCGTGACGTTGACTTTGCTCAGGAAAGCAGCAGCTTCACAAGGAATCAGATTATGGTTCAGTCTGCAACAGCTATGTTGGCTCAGGCTAACAGCTCTCCACAGACAGTGCTTAGTCTCCTGCGATAAACGTTTTAGTCAGATTAATACGCTAAAAGCCGGGCTGCATTATGCAGCCCGGCTTTTCTTGCTTTATCTGTAGAATCATTTTTTTATATATTCGATATATCTTTTGTAATGTCAGCTAACTCAATGGATTAAAATGGAACTAAATACTACAGCATTCAAAGCTATTATTGACCAGACATCTGAGGGGGCATATTGGTTTGACTCTAAGAATGTCTTGGTCTATGCCAATAAATCAGGATATTCCATCTTGGGCTACTCACCTTCGGAGTTGATGGGGCAGCACATCTCTTTAATAAATCCAAGAGCAACAAATGAAGCGATGGAGAATGTCTGGAAGCGTTTGCGATCTGTAGGCACTTACACAATTGAAAGCTCGCATAAGAGGAAAAATGGTGAATACTTTCCTGTTGAAATTACAACAACATTAGTTAGTCTTGATGAAGGTGAGTTTTACATTGGTTTCGCTCGTGATATTACGGAAAGAAAGCAGGCTGAAGAAGCTCTGAAAGAAAGTGAAGCACTATTTCGTGATATGTTTGAGCGTCACGCAGCAGTCAAACTCGTTATCAAGCCTGATAGTGGACAAATTGTTGATGCAAATGCAGCCGCACTGAAATTTTATGGTTGGACACGAGAAGAGCTTTTAAAGAAAAGAATCCAAGAAATAAACATCCTATCTCCTGAAGAAATATTTATAGAGATGCAACGTGCGTTAAAAGGTAATAAGAACCATTTTGAATTTCGGCATAGACTAGCTGATGGCTCAATAAAAGATGTGGAAATATTTTCTAGTACTATCAATACTAAAAATGACACACTACTTTATACTATCATCCACGATTCCACAGAAAGAAAGAATTCTGAGAGAGCCTTAATTGAGAATAAGGCTAGATTGTCTGCTGCTATTGACATTGCTTCACTTGGGCTTTATGAATTGGAAAATGGTAACAACCTGGTATATGCAAGTCCAAAAGCTAGAGATATTTTAGCAGTTTCAGAAATTGGACCCGATACTGTCAAATACTGGCATTCTAATCTTTATTCAGATGATATTTCCAAAGTGATGGAGGTAAAAAGAACCTTATACGAAAGAGAAACTGACAACGTCTGTGTTGAATATCGTTATAATCATCCTGAACGGGGTATGATTTGGGTTAGGCATGTTTCTCGTGTTGCTTTGTGTGATAGTCAAAATTCAATTGTTAGAGTTACCGGAGTAATCCAAGATATAACCGAACAAAAAAAGACAGAAGAATTCTTGAAAAATGCTGACAAGCTTGAAAGTATAAGTGTCTTAGCAGGTGGTATCGCACACGATTTGAATAATTTGCTTCAAACTCTCTTTCATAATATTGAGATGGCAAAGCGTCACGCCGAGAGAGATGCTTGCTATAAATCTTCTGATTACCTAACAAAAGCGATGACTGTTTTCGACAGAACACAAGCGCTTACACAGCAGTTGCTATCATTTTCCAAAAGTAATACACCTGTTCTGCGGAACCATTCGATAAAGACTCTCTTAGAAAAAACAGTAGCATTTGCTTTGAGTGGTTCGCATTTAGAGTTAAAAATGAACATCGAAAATGTTTTATGGGATTGTTGTATTGATCCTCATCAAATAGCTCAGGTTGTTGATAATATTGTTATAAATGCAAGACAGAGCCTTTCTGAGAATGGGTGTGTGGAAGTAACAGCGTCAAACTTGCTGCCAGACATAGCACCCAAAACCTTTATTCGTGGAAAATATGTAAAAGTAAGTATTGCTGATAATGGTCAAGGCATCTCACCCGAAAACTTACCTCATATTTTTACACCATTCTATACCACAAAGAAAGAAGGATCTGGTCTTGGATTGGCAACCTGTTATCGAATTATTACGGAACATAAAGGCTACATAGATGTTGAATCAGTGTTTGGGAAAGGTGCAACTTTTCATATTTATCTGCCTGCATCCGAAGTTGATACTCACTCTAAAACTGAGATAAATGAACAAGAATTTCTTTTTAAGGGTAAAATGTTGCTGATGGATGACGACCAAGGTGTGTGTGAAGCAATGGGAGCAATTTTTACAGATTTAGGGCTTACGGTAGTAACCGCAAATAACGGCACTGAAGCTATTGAAAAAGCAAATGAGGCGCTAAAAAAAAATGAACCTTTTATCCTTTCGCTGCTTGACCTGACAATTGCAGGTGGACTTGGTGGATACGAAGTTTGCAAACAGCTTAAAGATCTTGATCCGAATCTCAAGATTATTGCCACCAGTGGATATTCAGAAGACCCTATAATATTAAGACCTATAGAATATGGTTTTACAGATTCAATCGCAAAACCTTATTCGCTCGCCTCTATTTCACATATTTTTAGAAGGCTCCTGAATTAGATAATGAAACCTAAACACCCCATTTTTTCCAAATACCGTCCAATGATTTTACTGAACCATCTTTTCTAGCTTCGTCTGTGATAATTGCTACAGCTGCTGAAACGGCTCCGTCTATAGCAGGTGTCAGGCTTTCAACATTCTCGGTCATCATTTTGACAAGATATGGGGCAAGTACTTTGTCCCCGCCTCCATGTCCACCGCTTGCAGCGGTCATGTCATGCCGTTCATAAGGTGTGTCGAAGCCAATTTTTTTTGTTTCAATCTGTCCGGTTAATACATCGCCACGCAATGCACCATGGGTTCCGAGGATGTACATACGCCTTTCAAGTATACCGGCATTAAGATTTGTGTGGAAAGTTGCTCGTATACCATTTTTATATTCGAATATGCAGACCTGATTGTCAATTATATCACCTTCACCTGTAAATGGATTGTCAAGACTATCACCAACATGATCATACGAGCAGTAAGCCTTTAGCCCGTTTGTGTCTGGAGCTAGTTCATCCATCCTGACAGCATTTTCAGGAAGAAAGAAGTTTCTGCCACCGAATGAAGCTACTCTTACAGGAATGGAATCTGTCATCCAATTGGCCAGATCTATATCGTGGCAGCATTTTTCAAGAAGATGGCCGCCGGAGTCTGCGCTGTTTCTGCGCCAGTCTCTCATAATGTGGCCGCCATGGTTAAAGCCTATGGTTTCATTGAATTCAAAGCTTACAGGTTTGCCGATAATACCTGATTGGAGCAGCGATTTGATTTTACGGTAAAAAGGGGAGTAGCGCAATGTAAATCCTATCATGCATGGAGTGTTTGAACTGTTAATTGTGTTCATAATTGCACTTAAGTCGTCAATAGATGTAGCCAGCGGCTTCTCACAGAAGATTTTAAGATTGTTTTTTACAGAAAGCTCAATGTGTCTTCTGTGTGTATTATTAGGAGAACAGATCATTACCCAGTCCATTCCGGGATGTGAGAAAAAGGAGTTCTCGTCTGTATAGGTTTTTGCATTGGAAGAATATTTCTTGTTTAATGAATTCATCCTATCTTCTTT
>JAEUSG010000267.1 GCA_016788315.1 Fibrobacterota bacterium
ACGCCTTCGCCCTCGTTACCCATAACAATAACACGGTCACGTTTTTTAGTCATGAGTCTGTAGTCTTTACCGCGATTTACATCAGTAAGGGTTACTTCATAGCCTCGCTGTTTCATCATCGCAAGCATGAGGCCGTTTTCATCTTCTATTAGATTGACATTTGCAAAAGTGCCTGCAGTGGCTCTGATAACTTTTGGATTGTAATAATCAGCCGTACCATGGCCGGCGATAACGCTTCGGAACCCTGCTGCTGCAGCAGATCGTATTACAGCCCCTACATTTCCCGGATCCTGAACACCATCAAGATAGACAGAGAGTCCAGGATCACTGAAGGTTTCATTTTTATGTTTAATTATGCCAACTGCTAGAATTCCCTGTGAATTTTCAGTTTCTGCAATGTTGTCAATGTTTCTCACCTGCATGAGATGTACATCAACTCCCTGACCCTTAGCTTCGGAAAGCATATGGCTGTATTTCGTTTTTCTGGCGTCATCAATAAGAATTTCCTTCATTGGGAATTTCTTGTCGAGGCAGTGGGATATAACATCCGGTCCTTCGATAAGAAAGAGTCCGTGCTGCTCCCTGTATTTTTTGTGTGAAAGTGATGTTAAAACTTTTTCTGAGAGCATATTCTTTACCTTTACAATAAGTTAACTGCGTATGTGATTTTCGATCATGAAGATAAAAAAAAAGAGCCCCACTATGCTCATAAATCTTGATCAGGTGCAGGGGATTATTGTATTTATAGAGCAAAGTAGGGGTTTTAGCTCAGTTGGTAGAGCACAACGCTGGCAGCGTTGGGGTCAACGGTTCGACTCCGTTAAGCTCCAAAAAAAGAGAGATTAGGCTTTCAAAAGCTTAGTCTCTCTTTTTATTTTACAGATACGATGCCACTATTCAACAGCTCGAATAAAGCACTTCTGAATGCAGTAATTGAAAGATTCCCCGACGGTATAGCTCTCTTTCAGTCAACCATAGCTCAGCCATTGTTTATTAACGACAGTTTTGCCGCTCTTGTTGGAATGGCAAAGGATGCCTTATTGTCTGGAAGTTCCAGATTTCCTTTTGCCATACCGGCTCAGGGGGGGCAACGCATAAGCTACCGCACTCCGCTCCGAACAGTTACGTTGGACTGCCGCGTATTTCCGGTTAAGGTCGAAGATGAACGTTATACTGCCCTTACAATCAGAGATGTTACAGAGACCGCCCTGAAAGAATCTCTCCTTGTCGAGAAGGAGGAAAGGCTTAGACTGGCATTCCAGGGTTCCCGTGACGGAATTTGGGATTGGGATCTCAAGACAGGTAAAATGCATTTCTCCAAAGAGTGGAAGATGATGATTGGCTGTGCCGAATCTGACGTAACAGATCATCCCGATGCCTGGTTTAAAAGAGTTCATGATTCTGATATGCCCGCTTTGCAAAGTGCTATACAGGATCATTTGAGGGGAAAAACTCCGCAGTTCAAGTGTGAATACAGAATTCTCCACAAGGATTTTACATATCGCTGGATGCTCTGCAGCGGAGCCGCAATAAACGGCACAGATAACCGTCCTGCGCGTCTGACGGGGGTTCAGGTTGATATTACGACACAGAAGGAGAACGAAAACCATCATAAGCAGGCGCTTGAGGATCTTCAGCTCGCTCTTACATCCGAGAGATTGCTTATGCAGGAGCTCGATAGAAAAAATAAAGAACTCACAGAACTTTCTATTACAGATGGTCTTACAAAACTGTTCAACCACCGCTTCCTGCAGGAGAGGTTCGACTATGAATTCGGCCGTGCGAAACGGTACAATCAGACACTCTCCTGTCTGCTAATTGATATCGATTTTTTTAAAAAGATAAACGATTCCTACGGTCATCAGTTCGGCGATTGCGTTCTTCGCGATTTGTCTAGAATTCTGAAAGAAAACTCCCGTGAGACCGATATCTGCGGTCGATACGGCGGTGAAGAGTTTATGATTGTTACAGCACAGCCGCTTGAAGATGCTTTGAAATTTGCTCAAAAGCTCCATTCTGCAGTAGGCAACTACCCATTTTCAGACGGTAATACAACTATTAAAGTTACAATAAGTGTTGGTCTTTCCGATTATCGAAGCGAAATAAAAACAAAGCAGGAAATGATTGAGCGCGCTGACAACGCACTCTATCAGGCTAAGCATGACGGCAGAAATACCATCCGCCAGTGGAAAGAGAAGAATGATGAAGAGGATCGCACAATTGATCCTAAGGCCATTCAGAGCCTCAAGGACCGCTTTAATGAACTTACTGAAGAGGTCCGTACCACATACATTGAGTCTACAAATGCGCTTGTTAATGCCATCGACGCCAAAGACCATTATACCCGAGAACATTCGCAGAACGTGGCCAATTATGCCACTGCCCTCGCTAAGGCGATAAAACTGCCGGAAAAGATGGTAGAAACCATTCGTAATGCCGCTCTTTTGCACGACGTAGGTAAAATTGGTATAGCTCAGGAGATTCTGCTTAAAGATGGTCCTCTAACCAACGAAGAGTTTGAGGTTATGAAGCGTCATCCTGTAATAGGTATCAACATCCTTAAAGATGTCAAATTCCTTGAAAAAGAGCAGCCGATCATTCTTCATCACCATGAGAGGTTTGACGGTCGTGGTTATCCTCACGGGCTAAAGGGGTTCGAAATTCCGCTCGGAGCAAGAATCCTGACAGTTGTTGATGCGTATGATGCAATGACGACAGATCGACCATACCGAAAAGCCCTCACAAAAGAGGTTGCAACTGAAGAATTACGCAAGGGTATAGGGAAGCAATTCTCCGAAGAACTGGTCAGTGTATTTATCGGTACTTTGGGTTGAAAATATTTTTTAATATCTCACTTGCATTCAGGTCTGCTCAATTGTTAATATTAGTCTGTGCAAGTACCAAAGAGTTTGTAATTTTACTATATCTTAGTGCAACAATATGAGAATAAGAGAGATTGATAACGTGGTGGTGGTTACTGTAGAGAAAGAGATAATGCAGGAGGATGTTGAAACCGTTCAGCAGACTCTGAATAATCTCCTTCTCGAGAAAAATATTAATGTGGTTTTGGATTTCGCTCAATGTAATTATCTGACCAGCATGGGACTCTCTGTTATCTTCCACGCAAAAAAGAAGATGGCGGAGCACGGCGGTGATATCAGGATTGCTCGTATAAATACCCTGATCACCAATCTGCTTGAGATGACCAATCTGAATAAGGCAATGAGTATATATGGAACCGTCGAAGAGGCAGTTCAATCCTTCAACCCCGGAAAAAACAACGATTAATTGACGGAGAAAAGTTATGGCACGAAAAAGAGAAGATGACTCGCGATTCACACCAGCTGGTGACCTTGAAGATGACAGCAACCTTGAGGAAATCCTCCTTGAAGAACCTCAGGACGACGATGAGGATGAAGAGACAGATCCTCTCACCGATGAGGAAGTTGCTGCTGAAGAAGAGGAATTCGTAACTGAAGACCTTGATGGTGAAGCGCCTGAAGAGGAAGAAGAAGAGGACGACTAAGAATTTATAAGTCTGACAGGAGAATGGCCGCCTCTTCCGCCTGGGATGCGGCTACTTCTACCGCCATCGCACCTGATGCGGTGTTAAAACCTGCTCCAACCATTCCCGCACCGAAAAGATTCTGAGATATTTCGTTTTTTACGTAATATGGTATGCCTGCATCGTCGAGTATTGCTTTCGCAACCGCCAGCTGTGCCATATTCTCCGGCATGAAAACTGTAACCATTTGCAGCGGCTTATTGTTTTCGGTCATGTAATATTTATCGACCGGTAAGAGAGGAACCATGCATTTCGGACAGTCTTGCTGCAATTTGTTAAATGTACCGCATGAAGGGCAGTAAAATGATTTACGTCCGAAAATAGAGGCAAACCATTTTTTTGCAGATGAGAAGAAATTCATACCTTTCGTCCTATATATTCGCCAATATTGATATCATATGGCTTAGGAGAAAGTGACAAGAGAATTTTTCGCTTTTCGGCTACAGGTGTACCCTCATATTCGGCCAGATCAAAGGCAATGGGATTCTGAAGCTTTTTGCTGTTTTCATCGAACAGAATCAGCATTGCCGGCATTAGCAGTTTACCTGGGTCAACTCTCATTACTATTGCCAGTTCGCCTGAGGCCAGCTTAATAAAGCTGCCTACTGGATAGATTCCAAGATGGCGGGTAAAACGTTCAACATATTTGCGGGAAAAGCTGGAATCGCAGCCCTGGAATATGGTTGCCAGAGCCTTTTGCGGAGTCCAGGCTTCACGATAAATCCGGTCGGAAGTAAGAGCGTCGTAAACATCTGATACAGAACAGATAAGTGCTGCCTCATGTATTCTTGAACCGTTTACTCCAAGAGGATATCCACCGCCTCCGAACCGTTCGTGATGCTGACCAACCGCTTTGCGTGCCATGTCCGGTACAACTTTATCTGCCAGCATCTCCATCCCCCATTCAGGATGCCGTTTCATAATCGAAAATTCTGCATCTGTAAGTTTTCCCGGTTTATTAAGAATGGCTTCCGGTACTTTCATCTTGCCAATGTCATGCAGCAAACCGCCAATGCCGAATTCTACAAGAGCGTCACCCTTGTAGCCAAACTCACGAGCCAGGGCTGACATCAGAATTCCTACATTAACTGAATGAACGTAAGTGTATTCGTCATAGCCTTTTACCTGTGTTAGGCTAACCAGTGCATCAGGATTTCTTTCAACGCTTCCGGCTATACATTCAGCAGCTTCTGTTACGGCGCGAACACTGAAATCGCTCCTGCTTTTTACAGAATCGAGAAGTTTTTTTGCGCATTCGAAAGTCTGTTCGTGAACTTCGCGAGCCTTGGGGAGTTCAGCATAATAAGCGGCCTCTCTTTGGGCTCTTTCTCGTGCCTCTTTGCTATGGGTAGGTGATTCAGCTGTTGGCTTAACTATGCTTTTCTCAACATTGACAACTATCTCAGACACCCCTCTGTTGCGTAAATTGAGAATCTGCTGGTGGGATTCGATTGAGCGTCCCTCTGAAAGCAGAAGGACTCCCTTGTCACTGAATACATCTTCAACAAACATGCCGATTTTGAGTTCAGCAAGAGGGATGCGTACTTTTTCGCGTACTTTTTCATTATCAGTCGACATAACTTTAAAATAGTTATTTGCGTGCTAAGCTGTTAGGTAGACCTAAAACAGTCCTGAAATTACTCCTTTATCATCAACATCAATACTTGCTGCAGCTGGGATTTTAGGGAGGCCCGGCATTGTCATGATATCACCACAGTAGACAATGAGGAATTCAGCACCATTGGCAACACGAACATCACGGATTTGAAGGTTGAAGTGTTTCGGGCGTCCCAGCAGCTTAGGATCGGATGAAAATGAGTATTGTGTCTTTGCTACACAAATAGGTAGATGGCCAAAACCATCTTCCTGCAGCTGTTTGAATTTATCACGAACAGATTTATCTGCTTCCAGCTCCGCGGCACCGTAAATCTCATGAGCTATACGTTCAACCTTTTTCCAAAGAGGGAGTTCATCTTCGTAAAGAAATTTGAAGGCAGGTGGTACTTCGTTGATTGTGGCAACTACAGCTTTTGCAAGCTCCTCGCCGCCTTTGCCGCCCTTTTCCCAGACATGGCTTTCGATTACTTTTACTCCAAGATGGGCACATTTGTCAAGAACAAGAGCAAGTTCTTTATCTGTATCAGAAACAAATCTGTTTAGTGCCACAACAACTGGCAGACCGAAACAGTGCATGTTTTCTATATGTTTTTTGAGATTGCCGAGTCCCTTTTCCAGGGCTTCGATATTCTCTTGTTTAAGATCATTTTTTGGTACACCGCCGTGCATTTTTAGTGCTCTCACTGTTGCAACCAGGACAACACAGTCAGGAGCAAAACCTGCTTTGCGGCAGACAATATCCATAAACTTTTCACCACCTAGGTCTGAACCGAAACCAGCCTCTGTTACAACAAAGTCAGCAAGTTTAAGAGCTGTTTTCGTAGCGATGATTGAGTTTGCGCCGTGTGCGATATTTGCGAAAGGGCCGCCATGGATAAATGCCGGCGTTCCTTCAAGTGTTTGGACGAGGTTCGGGCGGATGGCCTCTTTTAAAAG
>JAEUSG010000353.1 GCA_016788315.1 Fibrobacterota bacterium
GTAAGCCCCATGAGAATTCTCTTGGGATTTCCTGAAATAACAGGCTGATGTTGTCTCCCTGTAATTCTGAAAACAACATTTGACCTGTCTCCTCCTAATACACGAAGCTTCACGCGACCTTTTGTCCCGCATTGCATAGGCGATGCAATACCAGAATCAAGAACAATCAACAAACTTGAGTTTGTTGCCCAGGTTTTACCACTATCTATCGAAAGAGCTATAAAACACTGTGCCGTAAATTGTCCCATAGGCTTGAATCCCACATAACAATCTCGGCTAAGCCGTTGCCGTAATATACCCTGACCATCATACCAACTGCTGTCACTGCTCCAAACACTATCAACGGTCACGGAATCTATGGTTATTTGCTGTGCATAACCAAAAGACGTCATTAAAACAATAATTGCAATTACAATATTTTTCATAGTTTACCTCACCACCAAGAAGCGAGTTGTTTGCATCTGTTTTCCTTTAACATGCAGTTGTGCAAAATAAATACCATTAGCAAACCGATTTTCCAAAACAACGGCATTACGATTGTTCATAATGACATTCTGTACACGCTTACCTGCAACATTGTAAATAGCAACCATGACTGAACCAGCATTACCATCCACATCAATCCGTAGTATGCCAGTGCTTGGATTGGGCGTAATCCCCATACTTACCTGAGTAACCGCCTTAAGCTGTGCGCTTTCTACGGCAACACTCTGGTTCCAGGCTGATTTGTTTCCTGCAGCCAAAGTAAACGCCTGTGTTTGACCGCTTGTTTCATAATAACTTTGTGCCCACAAACAAACGGGCAATAATAATAGTATCATTTTTTTCATGTTTGCTTCAACCTAAATTGAGTTAGAGTAATATTATACCTAAAATAAGGTATGACTATAAAGAACATTCCTATCTATGTAAAACTGACAAATAAGAATATAATTCATCAAGTCAACATTAACAATCACATTCTTGAATTCAAGCGATAAAATACAACACGCCACGCAGAACTTCTTTAAAAAAAATAACAAAATGGAGATCTGCATTAATATTCAATCTGCTAATACAACACTATTTTCTGTTATATTATCAGAATGGCTAAACCACGCATAATAAAAAAAACTGGCTGTTTTGAATTCTACTCAGCGGATTTCTCAACAGCACTTGAGATACCACTTGTAAGTGGGAAGGTATCCGCCGGATTCCCCTCACCTGCTGACGATTATTTGGAAATGAAACTTGACATTGTTAAACACATGATCAAGCACCCGGCTGCCACCTTTTTTGTAAGAGTAACTGGCACATCCATGAAAGAGGCAGGGATTCAGGACGGCGATCTGCTTGTTGTGGATCGTTCACTTCAGCCTAAAAGCGGCTCAATTGCAGTCTGTCTAATCAACGGTGAATTCACAGTCAAAAGGCTGCTCAAAACTGGCAAAAAGCTGATGCTTCAGCCGGAGAACGCTGATTTCAAGCCTATAGAAATCAAGGACGGCTCCGAATTTGAAGTATGGGGAATTGTCTCCTATGTAATTCACAAGGCTTGACAATATGTTCGCCCTTGTTGACTGCAATAATTTCTATGCATCCTGCGAGAGAGTATTCAATCCAAAGGTCAAAAACAAACCTGTTGTTGTATTAAGCAACAACGACGGCTGCATTATAGCCCGTTCAGCAGAGGCTAAGAAACTAGGCATTGAAATGGGTGGCCCAGCCTTTAAAATCGAACCACTGCTTCAGAAGCACGGTGTAGCGGTCTTCTCTTCTAACTACGCACTGTATGGAGACTTATCAGAGAGGGTGATGACAACTTTGGCCGAATTTGCTCCGGCAATTGAGGTGTACTCCATAGACGAAGCCTTTCTCGGACTTCACGGAATGCGTTTGGATGCTATTCCTGACTATGCAGCAGAAGTTAGACAACGCGTGGTACAATGGACCGGCATACCGGTTTCGCTAGGGATTGCACACACAAAAACACTGGCTAAAGCTGCAAACAGAATTGCAAAAAAGAAATTTTCGGATAAAGGTATTTGCTTTTTAGATAATGAAACAGCGGTAAGTGCGGCACTCTCTGACTTTGACATTTCAGACATTTGGGGAATAGGCAGACGATATAGTGTATTTCTTAAGGCCAAAGGGGTCAAGACAGCATTACAGCTGCGAAATATTGACGACAGCTGGATACAACGCCATCTTTCGATTGTAGGTCTTAAAATGGTTCATGAGCTTCGCGGAATTCCATGTTACACACTTGAAGAACGCCCTCCAGCAAAGCAGAACATCTGTAATGCCCGCTCTTTTGGTCATGCGCAGGGTGAATTTGAACCGATATCAGAGGCGGTTGCCACTTTTGCCGCAGCTTGTGCAGCTAAACTGCGAAAACAAACTTCATCGGCCAATATTGTGTCAGTTTTTCTTGAAACAAACCGTTTTAAAGAGGATGAAGCGCAATACTTCCCTTATAAAACATTGACATTTCCTGAAGCGACTAATGCAACGAACGAGATTATCAAGATGGCGCTTGATGGATTAAAGATGATTTACAGAAAGAACTACCGTTATAAAAAAGCTGGCGTAATGGTTGGAGGAATTGTTCCGGCATCAGAAGTCCAGATGGATCTATTTTCGAAAACAGACCATTCAAAGCAGAAAGCGCTTATGGAAGCAATGGACAAGGTAAATGCCGTTTTAGGCAGAGATAAGGTTCGCATTGCGTCACAAGGCTTCGACCGCGAGTGGCGTTTGAGACAGGAAAGACTCTCCCCCTGCTACACCACCCGCTGGGATGATCTGCTGACAATCAGACTATAAACATTTCAGCAATACAGAAAAGCTAAAAGGCTCACACGGAATCTTGTATTTAGGCAATGTTTCCGGACCGCAACTTCCTGACCCTACTCCGCACTGTTTGTAATCGATGTTTACAGTAATAAAATCTCTCTCTGTCAGCTCGGCAGCATGCTTTGCATTCTCAAGATCATCGGTTGTAAAATAGTGCGCACTGAAATTTATAAGAGGAACACCATTAACAGCTAAACCATGCCCATTATTGTCGAGAAAAGAGACACTCCTCACCTCTTCCCTGTTACCGTTTTCCTGAGGGTAAACGTATGGTGTGTATAAATCCCGCACGCTCTTAGTATAAAGACCGACTGCATTTGCCTCTTTTGAATCAGAATAAGATTCTCCCGGTCCGCGACCATACCAGCTCACAGATGAAAATTCTGTAGGCAGCCTCAATTGCAATCCGATTCTTGGAAGATGAGACATATCCTTTTTGTTCGGCTTTCCAGATACGTCAACTTTTACTGATCCATCATTTCTAATTGTATAAACATATTCTGCATCAAATCCGCTTAGTAGTACAGGCGGCGCGATATAAGAGCACACCTTAACAACAATTGCGCCATCTGTCTTTACAACACTAAAATCTCTTGTCTGATGAGTCATTGCGTTGTATCCAGCCTTAACCCAACTCTTGTGCTGAGTAAGACGGGATGCCCATCTATTATCATTATCAATGGATGCGCGCCAGAAGTTCAGACGGGGTCCATCGGATACAACCTTAACTCCATTTGCCGTCCAATGCTTGATTTTACCATACACTGAATCGAACACTATTGAAAACCCTTTTCCTTCAACCAAAAGATCGTGCCCCTTAAAGACATAAGAAGGAGTCTGCAAATCTGAAGAAATCTTGGATAGCTCTTTTATTGCTATTTTTTCGTTCAATTCAAATTGCGAGAAAGCAATTTCATATCCTGCTTCTACATAGGTTTCATCTTCTTTGAGCGTAAATCGTATTGTTAAGTGAAATTCACTATTGAGATCATTGACAATCTTCTTTTGCACCGGCACCTTGATCTTTTCAGATTCCTGAGGCTTTGTATACAACTGTTTAAGAGTGCCCTTCTCAACTATTTTTCCGTTTTCCGTAAGTTCCCAAGCAATATTCAAATGGCTTAAGTCGATGAAATCATACAGATTGGTTACTGTGAACTCATAATCGTTTATACTGCTTATCTCAAACCTGACAGGTTCCTGCCATTTCTTGGCTTCAAGAAGACCAGGTGTTGGTTTACGGTCTGCAAAGACCAGTCCATCACAGACAAAATTGCCGTCATTAGGAGTATCATTGAAGTCTCCGCCGTAAGCGTACCATTCACGTCCATTGCTGTCTTTCTGCAAAATAGCATGGTCGCACCATTCCCAGATAAAACCTCCCTGCATATTGGAATTCTTATAATACATATCCCAATACTCTTTAAGACTGCCTGGCCCATTGCCCATTGCATGGGCGTATTCACATAGTATGTATGGTTTATTGCTGATGTCGTTATTTGCGAACATAGTCCACCGTTCAACGGTTGGATACATCCATGACATAATATCTGTGCCTGCAAATTCATGTTTAGTAAACGAATCACGTAAATCCGGATCGAGCTTATGAATATCAATAGTCGGTACTTGACCAAAACGATCCGAGGTGTCAAACCGGGTACCAAGGGCTGCTTCCACTTTGTCAAAAAATTGTCTGCTTGCCCCTTCATAGTGAATTGGACGGGAATCCCTTGATTTTGTCCAGTTGTACATTGCAATATGATTTACGCCGAACCCTGATTCATTTCCCAAAGACCAGGCAACAATTGATGAATGGTTCTTATGTGTTTCAACCGTCCGCTTCATTCTATCAACATACTGAACTTCATATTCCGGCCAATGAGATGGATTTTCTCCCTCATTATAACCA
>JAEUSG010000369.1 GCA_016788315.1 Fibrobacterota bacterium
GGATTATCAAAAGGGCTTTGGTATGTAGGAGTAGAGTGTGCAACAGAAGTAACTGTAGTAGAGACAAGACAGAAGCCTGATAGTCTTGGCATGGATTCAATCCAATACGATTCTTATTCTGGTAAGACAGGTGTACTTAATGGCGTTTCTTACATTGTTAATGCAAGAATGGACTACGTAGATGCAACTGCACCTACCGCACCAGCGAATTTGTCCTATGGGCAGGACACGATTAAGCCAGGGATACTTCTTTCATGGAAAGAATCATCGGATAATGAAACCGGTATAGCGTACTATAATATTTATAGGAACGGTGAGAAGATAGCCTCTGTTCAGACCCTTTCCTACAAAGATGGATCTGCTGATTTGCGTATGGCTACTGACTATTCCTATGCTGTTGCTTCTGTAAATGGTGCAGGTCTTGAAAGTCAGCAAACTTTGTTACAGGCGCACACTTCTGATTACTTGATAGTAGATGATGGGGATAACAGTAGGTATTACAAAACATCATATACAGGTGATTGGCCTCTTTCAACCGCCTCAGGTTCATTTAATGGTGGCGGTTCGGTTTACTCAAAAACGGTTGGAGCTACCTATACCTGGGAAGCTTCGGTTACTACCGGTAAATTGCACAAAATTCAAATATGGTATCCTTCATTCGCAAGTCGTGCAGGTGCCGTACCGATTTCAGTATTTGATGGTGACACTAAAGTGTTTTCAACAGTTCTCAACCAGAAGGTACTTGGATCGCGATGGATTGACATAACCGAAATTGTTCTTTCGTCAGAAACAGCACGAGTGGTTGTTACCAGCACAAGTACGGATAGTTCAACTTCTGCTGATGCAGTACGTTTCATTGTCAATTCCGGCTCTACAGCATCTGAGGGTGATTCTTTGGAAAATTCTTTCAAGCTGAATTCATTTGTATCCGTGAGTCCAAATCCGTTTAATCCTGTCACTTCTATCCGGATTGTTAGTGGACACATTAAAAATGGTATAGTCAAAGTTTCAGTTTTTAACAATTGCGGACAATTGGTCAATGTTGTCAAGTCAAGCTATTCAGGATATTCTGCCACAGTAAACTGGGATGCTTCGAATCGTCCCGGTGGGCTTTATTTTTTCAAAGTTAACAACGGTAAACAGACGCAAACAGTGAAAGCGATGCTCTTAAAATAAACTTATCAATATAAGGGGAAGTATTATGTATGCAATTTTGGTGATGGTATTCATTTTATCCGTCTATTGCATCAATGTAATAAGTTGTACCTGTGGCGTCATACATGGAATAGCTAGTTTTGACGGCAGAGCTATTGTATGGAAAAATCGTGATATAAGTGGCATAAATCAGAAAATATTTTTCAAAACAGGCCCAGCATATCAATATCTCGCAGTAGGCGGCACGGACACCAGGATGGGACTTAACACCAAGGGGTTGGCCATAGGTCATTCTATAGTAGAAGATTTAAGAGTCTCCTTTATTAATAATGTAAAAAATCATGATTATATTCTCGGTAATTTATGCTCTTTAAGTCAATGCACCACCGTCTTAGGTCAACAGGCAAGAGGTATAGCGAAATATTACGATGGTACACCGTCAATGACTGCACCGATAGTTGATGGATTTGGAAACGCTATATATCTTGAAGTAGGAGATAAGTTTAACGTAGTCAACGAAAATGGCGACTCAGT
>JAEUSG010000371.1 GCA_016788315.1 Fibrobacterota bacterium
TGCTGTTGTATCGGTACCCTTTTTATTCTTCTTGGAAAAAGTGGCTGCCGTTGAATATGTGCAGAAAACTGTCAACGTAAGGGCAAATACCAGTGCGAAACGCTTTATCATTTTTCAATACCCACTCTAGCTTGTAATCCGGATGTATAGTAGTGTTTTATCTCTCTCATTTCTGTAACAAGATCTGCGAATTTAATCAACTTTTTATCTGCCTTCCGGCCTGTTATCACAACTTCGACCCATTCAGCACGAGCTTTTACTGCTTCTATCAGCTCGTCAATAGAAAAGAGATTATAATAAACAGCAATATTGGCTTCATCCATAATTACAAGGTCGTGAGAACCTTTGATGAGTATTTTTTTCATCTCTTCAAAACCACAACGGGCCTTTGCAATATCTTTTACTGTTGGTGTTTTTCTGATAAAACAGCTTAGCCCAAACTGTTTTACTGTTACCTGCGAACCAAGTTTTTTCAGAGCATTCAGCTCAGAATATTTCATACCCTTAACAAACTGACCTATAAAAATCTTCTTCTTTGCGCCAACACTTCGAAGCGCCAATCCGAAAGCGGCTGTTGTTTTACCTTTGCCATCACCAGTGTAAACCTGAACCATTCCTTTGTCGCGTTTCTTACTCACTGTCCAAACCTCACTTGAAATGTATTATTGACCGTTTTTGCCATTTCACTTATAAACAGTTTAAATATATGCAATCTGCTAATAGTATAATCATTAATGGGTACTGCGACAAAATGGAATCGGGCGGAACAGTTTTCAGGCCTAATCATGCGCAGTATATGTTCAATCCTGCGCATGTGGTATGGTCCGCTTACCAGGGCAATCTCTATTGAATCATTACACAACGATAATATGTAACGCACCTCATCCTTAGTATCATCATTACCTGTTATCTGCATGAATCTCGGAGCCCATTCTGAAGTATCTTTTGCAGAAAGCGTTCCTGAAAGAGGGTTTGATGCAATCCATTTGGCGTTTGGATACATATTCATAAGCCGCTTAGCATGATTTTCTCTTGCCTGCTCTCCGCCAAATGTAAATATTAGATCAACTTTTTCCGGAGTTTCCCCTACCGGAAGAAACCATTGACTGACAGAATGTATACATAGAACAATAATGAACAGTAACGGTAATGAGTGAGCCAGAATCACAAAGAAGTGTTTCATGGCGGAATCAGCCTTTGATAAATTCCTTTATCGCGTTTACTATATACTTCTGCTCGCGCTCGGTTATTCCAGGGAAAAGCGGTAGAGTAAGTGCTCTTTTGTAATTTTCAAGTGCTGTCGGAAAGTCATCCGGCTTATATCCATATTTGTCTCTGTAGAATGGATGCATGTGAAGAGGGATAAAATGCAGGCTTGTTTTGATACCTTTGCCGGCAAGATGATTTATCAGTCCATCTCTATCAATGGTTTTGCTAACGCGAATCGGATATATATGCCATGAGGATTTACATCCCTTCATTTCCGGCTGAACAACGACCTCTTTCATCTCTTTAAAGAGTTTTCCATATCGTGCTGCTGCAGCACTCCTTTTTTTCCAAAGCCCATTAGCTTCAGAAAGCTGGCAGACACCAAGAGCCGCGGCTACATCTGTCATGTTATATTTGAAGCCGCTTTCAACAACTTCATAATACCAGCTGCCCTTTTTATCATAACGGTTCCAGGCATCTTTGGACATTCCGTGTAGGGACATCATCTTCATCCGATCGAACCACGCCTTGTTATCGGTTACAGCCATTCCGCCTTCGCCGGTTGTAATACACTTGTTTGCATAGAAAGAGAAACAGGTTATATCGCCGATTGAGCCTATTGGACGGTTTTTATAGAACGCAGGTGTTACATGTGCAGCATCTTCAATCACTTTTAGCCCATGTTTCCGGGCTATTTTCATTATGGTGTCCATCTCGCATGGAAGACCGGAGTAGTGAACAGGAATAATCGCCTTTGTCTTTTTTGTTATCTTTGACTCAATCAGCTTTTCATTGATGTTTTGCGTATCCTTACGCACATCGCAAAGCACCGGCTTTGCCTTAAAGTATTCAACAACTTCGCCCGTTGCGGTAAATGTATTTACCGGTATTATTACCTCATCGCCGGCCTTAAGACCTATAGCATCAAGCGCCAGATGAAGTGCGGCAGTACATGAGTTTAAAGCCAGCGCATACTTTGCACCTGTGTATTTTGCGAAAGAGTCCTGAAACTCGATGCAGTGTTTGCCGCTTGTGAGCCAGCCCGACTCCATTACCTTTGTAACTGCAGCTATTGATTTTTTGCTGATAACAGGCTTAAAGAAAGGGATTTCCATTTTTACATAGTCTCCTTTTTCTTATCAAGATAATAGAGATAATCCCCTTCATACACTGAAATTTTTCCATGATCCACTTCAAAGACACGCCGGGTGATTTCACGGAGGAAAAAGCGGTCGTGACTTACGAATAGAAGGGTTCCTTCGTATCTTTTCAAAGCATCGAGAAGTATCTCACGTGACTTAATATCTAGATGGTTGGTTGGCTCATCAAGAACCAGACAGTTGTGCGGAACGGAGAACATTGCGGCAAGAATAACGCGGGTTTTTTCGCCGCCGGAAAGAACACTGACCTTTTTTAGAACTTCATCTCCCCTGAAAAGGAATGCTCCCAAAAGGTTACGTAACGT
>JAEUSG010000452.1 GCA_016788315.1 Fibrobacterota bacterium
TTAAGCAGCGTGTTACTTGCTTTCCAGTTTAAATTCATCTTTATTTCAACCACATCACCGGCTCCTCCTGCATTCAGGCTAATTAACTGTACTATTGTTGAACTATCAACCTGCCTTGTTACTTGTAAAGTTACACGAACCGGACCACTTTCAACAACCTGCAACATGGCTGGTCCTGATAAGTATGTCCTTGGCATCGCAGAAATATCTGACCATGGTATCTCCCATTGCGGCCATTGTGACGGATTGTTAGGTAATAGTGCTAATCTTGCAGGTGCACTTAGGAGGTGCTTTTGATTAATCTTATCATAAACTGTACTAATATCTCCATTCGCATCTATACTTACTTCATATCTCTTACTGCTTAATGAACTTGAAGTAACACTTAATCCGCTATCAATAGCACAGGGTGTATTGGAAGATCTGATATCATATACGGCATAACCCATAGACGGCACCTTGGCCAAAAAGGGCAATCTGATTTTTGAACCATTTCTGGATATTTCCTGGGAGGGTGTTTCTAATCCTATTTTATCAAAAACGCGTAAATAACTCGGCGCACCTGATTCAAATGAAATAATGGTATCAACAATGTCTTCTCTATCAAAAGCAAGAGGATTATAAACTACCAAAGGTATTCCCTGCACCTTGGTATCCAAAGATAGCGAAACAGCTTCCAACGATTTTGCGATAACAGAATTAAACTGACTAAGAGTACTGTCAAGTTCCGGCTTTGAATAGGCATATACTGCAGGAATACTCGTACCCGTAAGGTCATCATGAAACTGATGCCATAGGAAACGTATCCAACTCTCTTTTAAATCAGTTGTCGGATATGTTTTGTTTGCAAGCCAGTTAGCTACTACCGATGAGGCCTCAGCAGCATTGGCAGCCAATTCATTTTTCCTGTTTAAAACCTTCATTTCAGGGCGTGAAGTATAGCACCCTGTACCGTGAGACGTTAATAAAAGTTCACCTTTATATTTTGGAAACCTGCTGATCATGGCAGGTGTCAGATCGCGGAAAAACTGATCTGAAGAGGCATAAATTATTTTGAATGAAGAATTAGGCCCGAATGACGTATCATTCAAGTTAATCCTCGCCTGCCGCGCAGCAACAGATGCATCGGATGGAGCACCACCTATATCTCCAATATAGGTGAAGTTGTATGAAGCATAAACACCGGTGGCATCACCAAGCTGCTTAACAAGATAAGATGTATCAGTACAAGACCATGGTGAAATTAACGTACTGCCATCAACCCCTTCCCACAATCCCATCCCGCCTGTCTGATTTGTGGGATTTTTCCAAACTCCCCAACTTAACTTTTGTGTATAAAACCCTTTTAATCCGCAATGAACAGCTACTGTTGGCAGTGCAAGACCGAATCCGAAGCAATCAGGCAGAAAAATATCAACACTTTTTTTCCCGAATTCCGCTTCAAAAAAACCATTTCCATATAATATCTGCCTTATCAGCGCTTCCGGACTTGGGATATTAACATCACACGCCTCTAACATACTTCCTGCAACAAACCATCTTTCCTGGGCAATATATTGCCGCAAAGAGTCATAAAGTGCCGGATGATGTTTTTTTATCAACATGTAACGGTACGCGCCTTCAAAACTGAATTTGTAATCTGGATACTTATTGAAAAGTTTGAAATTTTCTCTTAACGTATTAGGAAGATATTGATTAATCGTTGTCTCAACCGGCCAATTCCAGTGTGTATCAAGATGAGTATTTCCTAAATAGTAACAAATCTTGTGCTTATTCAAATCATATCCGACACTCATACCAACTGATACAATAATGATATATACAAGCTTTCTAAAAAAAATATTAGTCATATTGTCTCCCCGCTACAAAATGTTTCGAAATCTCTGCGTCCACTATAACTTATATCATCCGTCTTCTTTATTCTCTCGAAAAGTTGTTTTTTTTTATAGAAATCTTGCTATATTAGAGCATATGAAAAAGAGAAATCCATGGCTCGTAACAGATATTAAAGCCGATCCATTTCTTTATAAGATTCCCTATGAAAAAAGGATGATGGTTTTCTATCGGCAACTATGGAAAGGGCCGCACATCGTGGCTCCACATTATCATCAGGATATAGAAATCCTGCTTTCTCTTGACCTATATGGTGAAATGAAAGTCAGCGGTAAAAATTATGCCTTACGCCCGGGAATTGTTTTCGTAGTTCCTTCAAATGCTGTTCATCTCTTTCGATATGCTAAGGGTGTTGAAGGCACGCTCTTTGTTCTTCAGCTTCACACACCTTACCTGGTAAAGCTGTTTAAAAGTCTCTTACCAACACCTTATGACCAAATTGTACACGCAATTTCATCATTAAATGTGGAAAACCCCAAACGATCTGCTGAACTCCCGCTACTGATAAAAAAATTAGCGGCTCTTGAATCTGCTAAGAACACTGATATTCTTGGCACTATGGAGAAACTTGAAATCATCCTGACAATCATGAGAACACTTTTCAAGGAAACTGCGAACAATGTTGATACTGACAGTTATAATGAAAATGATGTAAAAAGAATAATGGATATAATCGGTTTACAGGCATTTTCTTCTGAAACCTCTCTTGATTCAATTGCAAAAACGGCTTCCATGTCTAAATTCCACCTGTGTCATGTTTTCAAAAATGGTACCGGGACTTCTGTACACAGTTATCTAAACACTATAAGAATTGCCAAGGCATGTGAACTTATAAAAAAAGGTAATAATATCACAGAAACAGCTAATAAATGTGGCTTTGGCAGCTTATCACATTTTATTCAGTTATTTAAATCTGTAGTTGGAATCACCCCTAAGCAATGGTATCGGCAGAAAACTGATGTTGCTGTTCCAAAATTCTAAAGGAATTATTCACTTAGCTGAAATAATATTTAATCCCTCCAGTTATTATCTTGCCAAAGTAATGGTGCGAACCATCTTCTCTACCCCTGCGCGGGCGACCACAGGCTTGAACGGAATAGAAATTGACATATAAAAACGACTTTGCCTCCTCAGAGCATTGCGCTATTACTTCAGAAACATCAGTTTATTTGTTAGTGTTTTATTGTTTGACATTTTGAGTAAGCCAAAATAACACCCAGCTGAAACAGCTTTCCCATTTTTGTCACACCCGTTCCACAAAATCCTGCTTCTTGTTCCGTGCACTCCTGCTCTTAAACTTGTGTGATACATTAAACGGCCATTTATATCGACTATTCGATAAACAGCATAAACATTCTGTGGCAGATCAATAGTAATGTTTACAGAAGGATTGAATGGATTTGGTGCAGAATGCAATGATGCAGTCACAATTACAGAACTAGCAATACCATTCTCCACACCAATTGGTGGAACTACAGTTTCAACAGAGTCGTCTGCAACAAGACTCATTGGAATACCTTCGTTGGAAATTATAACCATATAGGTTATGGTGCCTTTAATGTCAAAAACGGCGCCCGTATCACCAACTACAGTAATTGTATCATCTTTTATTGCCTGCCTTGATCCTGGTACGGTCAAATGGCCGCATAACGTATCGCCTTGATAAATAACTACTTCGCTTAACGCAGCCGGTGGATATGCCCAATCACCTAGTGCGGAGCGGACAATATAACTACCAGCAGGCACGTTTACTTTAAAGCGCCCACTAGGGGTAGAATTTGTTGAAGTAATCAGAAAATGGCTGGATCGATTAGAACGGCAATCTATGCTGCCAGCTATCCAGCCATAGCCCCACACGCTCGAATATGTGACGCGAGCGCCTCCAACCGGCAGCCAGCCGAAGGATGGAGAAAGAGTATCACAGCGGAAATCAAGACGCATCAGAACTGATGGTCGAGGTCTTACAACAACTGAACAACGTGCAACGCTACCCATAAATTGCGCAGTTACAACTACGGATCCTGCTTTTTTACCAATAAGAGAACCACTCTTTGCAGACAATACACTTGTATCACTTACAGTCCATTGGAATGTATCTCCGGGGAGAGATGTTTTTATAAAATGCTGATCCCCTTTTGAAAAAAATGTTTTTACGGCATATAAACGAAATGTGTCACGGACACATAATTTTAATGATTTTGCATTCAACTGTATTGAGTCACATTTAGCCGTTGATGGAACGATAGCCATTGTTAGCGTGTCAACAATAGCCAGGCCGCGTGCAGCTTCAATTTTAACCAAGCCCTGTCGGCCGCTTTTCCCTTTAACAATTCCCTCGAAATCACATTCAGCTGCATCACCTTGAATAAGTCTGTAAAACATTGCATTTCCCGAACTGTCTATTTTACCATTGCTATATGATATTAGCGAACGAATCTTAATTGTCAGTTCCGACTCAAGTGTATCCGGAAAGATAAATTGACTGGACACTACAGATTCGGAAGCGAAAGCACAATTTGATACACCTGAAGCATTG
>JAEUSG010000501.1 GCA_016788315.1 Fibrobacterota bacterium
CTCGAAAGGTTTCGTTATGGCTACAGGTGGAACTGCAGGCGGATGGCGTCTTTCAGCACTTCCGTTTATGGGGGCTGTATCTCAAAGAAGTATAGTTTCAGCTTCTGAATTATCTGATACCGCTTCCGGGAGAGTATCAATTTTCAACCGTATGTGGAAACTTGACAATAATCAGTTTGTTGAATTCAACAGTGATCCTGCAAATTCACCTTACGTTAAACTTTACTCAACAAAAGGCTACGGTGATGGACTTCTTGTTTACCTTTATCCCGGAGAAAAGCTGATTGCTCCATTTTCGGATGATAATACATATCTTCCGGTTGCAGGTCTCTATAAAACAGGCTCCTCTCCTGAATGGAAATCTGCAATTTCTATTACCTCTTACGACCGCAAAGGAAATACAGGAGCTTCAAATTCATTCTATCAGTTTGGTGTAAGCAGTTCTTCTTCTATGTCTCTGCCTGTTCTTTCTGCACCCGGGCAGACCTTTGAAGCCGGTTTCAAAACAGCTGACGGTCTTGCGGCCATATCCAGGAAAAAAGCGGGAGTTGCAGGCTGGATTTGGAACTATTCAGTCACAAGCACTGACGACGCAAACAGCGTAATGAAACTAACATTTAGTGGTATTAAAGATATTCCTGATGAACTTGAAGTTGTTATTGATAATCCGGCAGGTGGTTTCAGTACTGACTTAAGAAAGAGCGGTGGAGAGTTTACATTTGAATGCAACACAGGAGTTCTGCGTGAATTTAGAATTATCGCCGGCGACTCAACCTTTGTTAATGCTAATGCTATAAAGAACCGTGCTCCTGCAGTATTCAGTCTTGCACAGAATATGCCTAACCCGTTCAATCCTGTTACCTACATGAGTTTCCAGATACCTGATTTTACCTCAGGCAGCGCACTTGCTGCAAGCCGAGCAAAGCTTGTTGTCTATGATGTAAGAGGTCGTGAGATTAAGCGAATCTATGACAGAACAGCACAGGCTGGTTATTACAAGGTTGTATGGGATGGCAAAAATGAATTCAACTCCCCCGTTGCATCAGGTGTCTATTTCTATAAACTGACTGTTCTTGATTCAAGAGGTGTAATCAGATTCCAGAACAGCAGAAAAATGGTGATGCTGAGGTAGAAACGTATAAACTCACCCCCGACTCTTCGAGTCGACCCCTCTCTTAAAAAGAGAGGGGTTTTAGGAATTGGTGAGTTTTGCCTTCTGTTCTCGTAGGCGGACGAAGAAACTCTTAAGAAGGGATTCTGATTCTTCGGCCATTATGCCGCCAATCGCAACGGCATTCCTGATGTATGGGTTTTCTTTTACAAGGTCGTAGCGGCTTCCGCATGAGCCCAGACGGGGATCTTTGGCTGCGTAATAGATGTTACCTATGCGGGCGTTTAAAATCGCTCCAATGCACATTACGCAGGGTTCCAAGGTAACGAAAATTGAAGCTTCCTCCATCTTCCATGCTCCAAGATAGTCAGCAGCTGCGCCCAGAGCGATTATCTCGGCATGTGCGGTGGGATCGATCAGTCCTTCGGTGCGATTATATCCGCGAGCGATTATTTTATTATCAACAGTAATAACAGCCCCGACAGGGACTTCGTTCTGCTCGTACGCTTTTTCTGCTTCGCGGAAGGCTTCCCGCATGAAAGATTCTGCTAGTTTTGGATCCATAGAATTGCTCATAAAATAAAAGAGCCCCTAAGACTCTGATTTTCAGTGACCTAAGGGGCTAAATTAAAACGTACCCACAGGGAGTCGAACCCCGAGCCTTCTGGTCCGTAGCCAGAGGAACTCTTAGAAAACTACTTAATTTAGCTCAAAAAAGGCAATTTATATTGCTATAGATAAGGAGGAGTCCATGTGGCGTCCATGTTGGCTAGAATCAGCATACACCGGCTGGACGTTATCAACATGTTCTGAATAATAGGTTCCAAGCATATCGTTTTTCCAGCCAGCGGTTGACATGATCAGCCTAACAGAGTTTCCAAGCTGAGCCATTCTAGATGCGCTTATATGCCGAAGATCGTGGAACCTTAACTCTTTAATGCCTGCAGCTTTTAGACATGCTTTCCAGGCACGTTTAAAATCACCCAATGGCAGACACATATTATCCCCAACTCTACGACGGTAAAAAAGGTACTGTCGACCATCTATGTACTCATTTATTGAAGGCAAATTTCGAAAATAATCCTTAAAAGATTCGGGGATATACTTACGAATAATATCACCATTTTTGGAACGATCTTCTGGAATAATCAAAATGCCTTTTTCAAAATCTATGTCAGACTTTGTAGCATAAACAAGTTCATTTTTCCGGCATGGAACCAAAAGGGAGAATTTAACGATTGGCAACAGATAAGGAGCTTTATCTTTAACTGCATTCAATAACCTTTGTTCGGTTATTGCATCAAACCTTATATCTTTACGCGCCATCTCTTTTCTTTTAGGAAAAGCATCAGACGTAATCGGGTTTGAAGTAACCAGCTTCTTTTTTATTGCAATGTTATATGCAGCCCTGCAAACCTGAACTATCCTGTTTCTCAAATGTGGCTTGTATGGTAATTTAGACAGCAACACTTCAGTTGCCTCAGGATGAATCTTCAAAAACTTTTTACGTTGAAATTCTATTATTTGATCCTCTTTAACCTCTAAATAACGTTGCAGAGATTCAGAGAAGTCCTTTAACGGCCTGTCACCAAGCTCCCGCTCGACGTAGTCTATCAGGGCCTTGTGGCTTCGAGATAATGAATTGTTTAGATCCAATTCCTTTTTGTATGGCAATAAAATGTCTTTAAAATTTTTAATTGAGCAAATTGGTAATTTCAAAGAACTATTTGTCTCAGCACGGAGAGCTTTTTTCAGCGCAAGATAATAGGCAGTCGCTTCGTCTTTTGAACCGGTGAATACTCCCCGTTTGCGAAATTCCCTGCCCCTAACGATTACTCTGGCATCATAGTGCCACGTATTACGACCTGTCTGATAAAGATTACATCCATGCTCTTTATTTGGTGCTTTCATCGGTAAATCCTCCGAAGCACCAGAATGATCATGAAGTAATTTACGTTCATACTTACTCGAATATCAAGATAGGAGGAAAGATTCTTTTAAGAGCGCTTTTTCGATAGTTCTTC
>JAEUSG010000522.1 GCA_016788315.1 Fibrobacterota bacterium
GCAGAGGTTGTAACTAAAATTCCAAATTGACGATTTCTTATTCGTGAAATTAAACGTGATGTTTCTTTTACTCCAACAGTGTTTGCTTTATCACCATTTAAACCAGGATTGTAACATTTTGCCTCTAAAGCAAATTCAGCGTAAACCGGGTCTTTATCTATCCCCAATTTGTATCGTCCAATCGCATCCCTTCCACCATCGATTACATTCCTGGTGATTTCATCTATTATTACATTCTTATCGGACAAAGTATAAATAAAGGCTGCAAATTTTTCAAAGATAAATGGATTTGCTGAAAAATAGACAAATATCTCTAATAACATATTAGTATGTGCATCATCATCCGGTAATTGCTCTGACACGGTTCTCGCTTGTTTAGATCTTGGCGCGACAAGTGGCATCCTATCACCCTTTTTTTGCCAGCGTTGCCATGCCTTTGGAGCAATGGAGCAATCTTTATTTCCATTATCAATTGAATCTATCCATGCTCTTGATATAATAGCCGATTCAATTATGGTAAAAAATGATCTGTAATTTTGAAAGCGTTGACCATCTTTCGTTTTCCAAACAGCAATAAGGTCGTCAACCGCACTGATGCGATCTGCACCAGGTACACACAAACCCTTAAACTGAACTGATCGGTTACTGTTTTTGGTTGGGAATTTGAAGAAAATAAAGATTGGTGGGATTGAAGAATAATTAACAGGAAAGTTATGTAATTCGTCAAAGAGGTTCTTTAGTATTAGATTGCCTTTTTTAGGCGTATCATGTATTTCATTTCCAGGTGATTTATTATCTCCAAAGTATTGAAAAATCCCTTGTTCTACATCTATAATATCTGGCCAATCAGTATCTAAACCACTAGTGTATAAAACTAAATAATTTATAGCACTTGCTGTCCCCGAATATCGAAATCCACCTTGATTGCCTACACGCAGCAACTTTCCTATTGGATCATCCGCAGCATTACCCCTTGTTCCTCCCTCATAAACAGCGTCAATGATTAAATCAGCCTTGTCTAATTCATCAAATGTAAACAATTTCAAAATGATCCCCCATTGTTTTTTATAGTTTTATTGGAATCGTAACATTTAAAATGATTAAACCAATCCTTTAAGTAAATTATATAATGGTCATCTCTTGATACAAATAATAATATTGAATTTTTCTTTCCTATAGAGGAATTTTTCTAGAATTCTTGAAGATGCAACCACAATATACAATTAACCAAATTTGCCTTCAATCTAACGAAACGGGGGGGGGGATCTTTCATATACATGTTAGGCTAAACTAAAGATAGTTGATAATTTTTGTTTAAGGAGATTACTGGTATAATTAAATGCCGTTTTGAGGTCTTGTTGCAAAAGTTCACTATTGTTAGTTTCAAAGATGTTCTGGTTTATTATCGGTACCTGGTAGATTTTAATCTGTATTTTCACACCGGAAAACATGTCACTAATCAGAAACTGCTCGTGTTTTTCGGTACAGCCTGCTATTGTAGACGGATATATCAGTACAATAGCCTTGATATTGTACCGAATTGCATAGGCAACCATCTGGTACAAATCATTCTGAGATACACCCTTCTTTGGGTCAGTATCGTCACTATAGATGATTTTATACTTAGTATCGGCAATAAATTGCTGATTTTGGAAAGTAACCAGCAAATCAGGCCGAAGTGTAAATATTCCCCTATCATCTAAAGAAACAGAAGATTTTTGGGGTTTGACATCCAGATGCGGCAGTCTTTTGTCCATAAATCCGAAAATGAAGTCTTCAAATAAGTATTCCATTGGTATTAAAAAGGCAAACAGTTTCAGAGAGTTCTTGTAGTCCAACGCAATACTATGGCTCAAAAACAAGGTGCAGTAATCA
>JAEUSG010000562.1 GCA_016788315.1 Fibrobacterota bacterium
CAGAGTTAACGGGTCGACAGAATATCTTGATCTGATAGGATTAAACAGGGTGAGTGCATTTGCGAGATTATCGGAGACACTAAATGGCTGAATCAAGACTTGATGCTTTAAGATTTCTGGAAAACGTAATTTTCCTGCGCAAATTTACAATTTTTGCCGGTCTTGAAACCGGAGAACTCCGCGCACTTGCGCTTATTGCAAGAGAGATGGCTCTTATAGATGGAGAATATGCTGTACGTGAAGGAGATGCGGGTGACTCATTCTTTATTGTGAAGTCCGGTGCATTGCGTATTGTAAAGAATGAAGGTCAGATTGAGCTGGCGCGTGTCGGACGGGGAGAGTGTTTCGGAGAAATGGCTCTTTTCGAAGACGGCCTTCTCCGTTCTGCAGACGTAAGAGCTGACGGACCAAGTATTCTGCTCGCTTTTCAGAGAGAGGATTTCTTCGATGTGCTTAACAGACAACCGGGAATTTCTATAGAGCTGCTGAGAATTTTCAGCCGCCGTCTGCGCGAAAAAAATGATAAAAATCAGAATAACAACGGATAGAATATGAGAACTTTCCTTTTACTGCTCACCGCAGCTCTCTTAATATCTTCATGCGGACAAACTAAACAGGTTACAGTAATTCTCCGGATGATGCCGGAACAGGAAAAGTATTTCAAGGAGAGGATACTTCCACCATTTGAGAAAAAAAATAAGTGTAAAGTCAATGTTGAAGCTTTTGATTCTCCTCTTTCCGTAGATACCATGATAACTGCCAGAAAGGGGACGGTTGCTCTTGTGAAAATGCCCTTTGAGGCGACACGCAGGAATGCTGAGACAGGGCTTTATGCACCGCTGGACAGTCTGGTGACGGCTAAACAGGTTGCAGAACTGCAGGAAAAGTATTTTCTGATGCCTCTTGCTGCCAGTCATGATAAGCTTTACTATCTTCCAAGAAAATTTGAAACACGTATTCTGGTATATCTTAAAAGCAAAGTCGCTGATGCAAGGCGCGGCTGGGGAGAGCACAGAGAAGCGAT
>JAEUSG010000744.1 GCA_016788315.1 Fibrobacterota bacterium
GTTAGTGCAAACATTCTTTTCATAAAACCTCCATTTTTTGTCCAGTTAAGCTGGACATTAATTAACGGTTAACATATGCTAATAAGAAGATAAACTCATCCAATGGGGAACTGCAATGTTGTATATTTTTCACTTAAAATGAAGATAAATGGCTTCACCATATTGATACCCACATGGAATAATCTCTCCATACTTAAACTGTGTCTGGAAAGACTTGCCAGATACTCGTCTTATAAGCATGAGATCATACTGCATATAAATGAAGGAATTGATGGAACATTGGAGTTTGCAAAAACTTCAGGTTTGAAATACACCTATTCTGCACAGAATGTTGGCGTATGCTGTGCATTGAACCAGGCAGCAGCGCTCGCAACAAAATCATACATCTGTTATATGAATGATGATATGATGGTTTGTCAGAACTGGGATAATGCTCTTATATATGAGATAGAAAAGCGTAAGAGCGATCTCTTTTATCTGTCAGCCACGATGATAGAGCCGGTTGATACAGGAAATCGCTGTGTAATATCACCAAAAGACTATGGCAGAACACCGCAGGATTTCAGAGCAGAAGATCTGGATAAGGAATATAAATTGTTATCTCATGCCGACTGGAATGGAGCATCATGGCCGCCAAGCGTTGTAAGTAAAAGAATATGGGATGCTGTTGGCGGGTATAGCGAAGAGTTTTCACCCGGCATGTATTCTGATCCTGATTTCTCGATGAAGCTCTGGAAGTTTGGTGTTCGGGATTTTTTAGGAGTGTCAGCTAGCCGTGTCTATCACTTCATGTCAAAATCTGTTTCCAAACTTAAAAATCGCGGCATGGGCCGAAAGCTGTTTTTGACAAAATGGGGAGTTTCTTCATCAACGTTCTATCGCCATATTTTGAAGCTTGGTACATCGTATTCCGGACCTCTTGATGAACCTTCAATTTCTGTCCGATTTTTGCTGGATAGAATCCGGGATAGGCTGAAACATCTGCTTTGGTCAAGGAGTGGTATTAACAAAATTTATAATGGTGTCAGCGCTCACAAATTGTATGAGGCTTACGACAGAGGAGAGTACAAGAGGGTTGCCACCTTTAAGGATTCGCGACGAAGTCTTGTTCAGCAGATCGAAATTGATGGACAAATGTTAGTAGTTAAAATACCGCGTGAGAAAAATACAAGAAAATGGCAGCGTCTTTTATCAATTTTCCGTGGTGGTGAATCATTCAGAGAGTTTCATGCCTTGATGAATGGTATGTCTAAAGGCATTCCGGTACCTCGCCCTGTTGCTGCCATGGAACGGAGGAAATTTTTTTTTGTTGTTGACTCGTTGATAATTATGGAATGGATGGGTGGGCGGATTGCAATAAAAGAGGACGCTGAGGCTGTTTCTTTGCTGCTAAGGCGCATTCATGATGCCGGTCTGCTGCATGGTGATGCTCATCTCTCAAATTTTATTGTCGATAAAAAAGGCGGAGTTATGACAATCGACTGCAGTCTGAAAAGAAATTTTCTCGGTCAATTTGGAATCAAATATGAGTTCATTACCTTGGAACGAAGCTGCATAGAACCTATTCAAACATATCAAAAAAGCGGAATTGCTTATTACGTTGCTCTCTTTAGAGACTGGTTAAGACAGAAAAAACTCAAACGGAAACACTTGAAGAATCTCAAGTCATCTTCCCGTTTCGGTGAAGTTCAGCCAGGAAAAGATATTTAGTGATTGGATACACAGAAAAGTAAAGTGCCCAGGCAAATCCCGGGATCCCCTGTCTGAAAGTGCCTCTGACAATAAAAAGGAAGAAAAAACGGAACGGCAGCCGAACCAACAGTTCAGGCAGACATTTTTCTTTTTTGCCTGCTTTAAATGCGGTTTCTGCACCTATTTTCGCATATGTGTTAAGTTTGTCTATAAAATGCTGCAGATCTTTGAATGAATGGTGAGCGACATAGTGTTTCATATGCATAAGTCGACCGGTGACTCTAACTTTTTCATGAACTGCCGCTTCGTCAAAATTACCGCAATCTTTGCGAAAAAGTCTCAGGTGAAACTCTCTCTTGTCCCAATAGGAAACCGTTTCGCCAAACAGGCTGTTGCGGAAGGGTAAATAGACACCGGCAATATCATTCGGCGATATTATGAAATCTTTGATTTCTTCACACAATTCGGGCGTTGGAAATTCATCAGCATCCAGTGAAATTATCCAGTCGCCGGTCGCTTTTTCGACGCCGAAGCGCTTCTGTGCCCCGTATCCGTCGAAATGCCGGCCGAATACTTTTGCACCGTGTGCTTCTGCTGTTTCTACTGTTTTGTCAATCGAGCCTGAATCGACAATAATTATCTCATCTGCGAATGTTTTTATAATCGGCAGACCTTTTTCAAGATTTGTCTCTTCGTTTTTAGTAATTATTACGCAGCTTAGTTTCATGGCGCGTTTCCCAGTTGTGTTGATATTTCAGTCAGATTAATTTCTCTAACACTGCGGATGATTTTATGTTTGTCTCCCCGGGGGGCATAACGTTCCGGGGAACTATTTACAAAAATAGAGTATGTGCTAACTCCTGCACCGGCAGCCATATGCATTGGTCCGGTATCGCATGAAATAAAATGCGACATGTGCGGCAGAAAACCACCGAAATCTTCGACACGTTTTGGGCAGATGCATATGAAACCTGCTTCTTTGAATTGCAGCATGTAAGAGAGTTCATCTGGCCCGAAGAAGAAAATTACAGGATGTTGATCAGCTATTAAACGTTGACCGAGGGATAGAAAGTCACTTAAGGCTATTCTTTTAGCGCCTCTGCCGCCTGTATGTATGCCGACTGTTTTTCCGGACGGCAGATTGTTATTCCGTAATACTTTTAAAGCTTTCTCAACGGCTTCTTTTTTCGGGATATATGTAATGGACGGTGTCTTTCCCGCCGGTTTCCATGGGGTGAGAAGAGTTGTCAGTATTTCAGCTTCGTAAAGAGCGTAATTGATCGGTATGGTCATGTCGTAATATTCTTTGCTGATCTCATTTCTGAACCCTATCCGGAATTTCGCACCGCAAAGTAAAGTAAGCATTATATTATTGAATGATAGGTCGGATTTCATATCAAATACAATGTTGTAGCGGGAACGTCTCAGTCTGAAAATGAAAAGGAGAAAGAGCCATGGAAAACGGATAAATTTAAGCTGGTTATAAATATGAAGAGAATTTATGCAGGGATTATTACGTATTACTTCACCAAAAAAACCGCCGACTACCACATCAATTTTTGAGTTTGGAAAAAGCTCTCTGCACATTTTAAGAAAAGGGGTGATCAATATAAGATTGCCAATACGGTTATCCTGGCGGATTACTAAAATTCTTTCCGGGTTGTCCGGAAGCTTTCTTGTCGCAGAAATCCTGAATGGATGAAACAGCAGGTCTAAAAGCCGCGTTTTTTTCAATTAAACTCCTAAAGCAGAAAGATTTAAATATATTTAAATGCAATAGTACACTGCTCAAAATGGGGTATAATGCGCATAGGATTTGATGCAAAGAGAGCCTTTTTCAACCGCACGGGACTTGGCGTGTATTCAAGAGATGTTATTAATGAAGCATTGAGCGCTCCTGAAATTGAATCTATCTATCTATATACACCTCCAGTAAAAAAAGCTCCGTTTGCAGAATTTGTAAGTGGAAATAGTAAAGCATGTTTGCGTGAACCATCCGGACCATTATCGAAGCTTGTGCCCTCTTTGTGGAGAAGTTTTTCTCTGTCAGGAGAGGCTGCAAACGACAGGATTAATGTTTTTCATGGACTCTCATTCGAGCTTCCTGTCGGCATCGAAAAAGTCGGTGTTCGTACAGTTGTCAATATACATGATTTAATATTTCTTAAATATCCCAGGTTGTATAAGCTGATAGATCGAACAGTTTATGAATACAAAACACGATCGAGCAGTAAAAAAAGCGATGCAGTGATTACGATCAGCCGTAAAACAAAAGAAGATCTTTGTTATTATACTGGAATAAAGCCTGAAAAAGTGCATGTGATCTATCCTTCCTTCAGTGAAAGGTTTAAGGCTCAAATCAGCCGGCAGGCAATTGATAATGTGATGGCTAAGTATTCCATAAACAAACCATATTTTTTATTTGTTTCGTCAATTACAGAACGTAAAAATCTTATGACTCTGGTTCGGGCTCTGGCTATTATACGCGACAAAACAGAGGCTGTTCTTGTAGTTTCAGGAAAGGGCAAAGGTTTATACCCGTCCTTAATTAATAAAACAATCGCAGAGTTAAAATTAGAGAATAGAGTAGTATTTATCGGTCATGCTGATGATGCGGATTTGCCAGTACTGTACAAGGGAGCCGTAGCGTTTGTCTACCCGTCATTCTATGAAGGCTTCGGACTGCCTATATTGGAAGCTGTTGCTTCAGGTATACCTGTTCTTGCAGCTACCGGATCATGTCTTGAAGAAGCGGGAGGAAACGGGGCTTTGTATTCAGATCCGGGAAACGAAGGTGAAATGGCGGAAAAACTTTATGCTATACTCTCAGATGGAGTGCTTAGAGATAAACTTGTTTCAGCAGGTCAAAAACAACTGCCATTATTTACATCCGATAACAGCCGTGCCTCATTAATAAAACTGTATCGCTCGCTTTTATGATGCGCAGACTTATACATTATCTGCTTTCGTTAATTACCGTACCGCTCCTGCTTGTAGCAGTTGATGTAACTTTCCGGCATAATGTCGTGTTCTATTTCACAGTAAAAGAATATCTGTTTTATGCCGTTTCATTTCTTTTTTCCATATTTATTTATCTCCATGTTCTGCAGCTCCTGCAATACCTGAAAGCGAGAACTGGCAACAGGTTCATTTTGTTTGTTGCTGTGTTTGGATTCTCATTGATTTATGCTGTATTAATAGTGTTGACATACGGCTATTATTTGTCTGTGGGTGTAATGCCTAATTATTTCACATTTGAGTTCATACTGCAGGAAGGGTATAATGCACTAATTATTGCACGTGATTCATTCACAATTGGCATGACAGTTCTTTTGTTGCTGGCAATTGCGATTATCTCCGCCCTGATTATAATATCGATTAAGAATTTTGCATTCAAATGGACTCTTCTGCGAAGAATGACTATTGGCACAATAACAATAATACTGCTTTTTGTGTTTAATAATAATGTTCGATTTGTTGATCAATGTTTTGTTCCAGACGTAAATAGCTTAAGTTTCATCGGCCGTAATTTCTATAATATGAGATGGGCTCCTAAGTTGGGATCTAGCGGTTTGTTAGCCAGAAATAGACATGCACTTAACGAAAAACATAATAATCCTGGATTTAACCTGTTATTGATTGTTGGAGAAAGTTTACGATCGAGAAATATGTCGTTATACGGCTACCCGATTGAGACAACTCCGTTTCTCTCAAAGTTGAAAAATGATAATCCAGATGAATTGTTTGTCTTCGAGCGTCATTATACTAATTCAACTGCCACGCTGCTGTCATATCCAACATTTCACCATGGTATTTCTCCTATTCAGTCATCTGCCCTTTTCCATAGTTCGCCTACTTTGTTTGAATATGCGAAGACAATGAATTACTCAACCTTTCTTGTTTCGTCTCATGATTATGACTTCTATAATTTCCGTTCTTATTTCCGATCTGATGCAATTGATTATTTCTGGGAAAAGGAAAAAAGCGGAGAAAAGGCCGTAAATGATTTGGGAATAGAGGATACATCTGCGATGGAAGAGGCTCTTTCCGTAATAACCGATCTTTTGTCAAACGAAAAGAGGTTCTGCGGTATAATCCACCTGAACACAAATCATTACCCATATAATACACCTCAACGATTCAAAAAGTGGGGTCCGGAGAGGAATCAACTCTATGATAACACCATATTGTGCCAGGATTACATTATTGAAAGGCTGTTCAACCTTCTGCAAGAAAAAAATGCTCTGAATAACACTGTCGTAGTTTTTGTTTCTGATCATGGAGAGGGTTTTCAAGAACATGGTTTTATCGGTCACCGGGGATTTTACTATTCTGAATTGATACAGATACCGCTGATATTATATCTGCCTAATAGGTTGCAAAATGGTTATAATGTTGCAAACTTGAGAGAAAATCAGAAAAAGAACACACAGAACATTGATTTGATACCAACCTTTCTTTCCTTGCTTGGACTAGATACAGCTGCCGAGATCAAAAAGCTAAATAAAAATTTTATGGGCAGTTCGCTTTTGGGTAAGATAGATGGAGACAGAAATATTTTCATTGTAAATAACAATTCAATAGCACGATATCGAGAAGGGTTAAGTCTTGTTCGTGGTGATTATCATTACCAGTACCTTCTCAACCGTAAAACAGAACAGGAGGAACTGTTTAATATTGCTGTCGATGCGTTTGAAAAGAAGAATCTTTGGCATGATCTGTCAGATTCCATCCAAAAATCTTATCGAAACCCTTTTTATTATTTTGAACAGGTAAACTCTTTGTTGCCAGGCAATAGAACTCATTAGATTGCACAAGAAGCGATCAATTACTATAATTAAAATATGCGGAACAATATTATCGCTTCGCTTTTTATGCTATTAACAGTTCTGCTCTTATCATCGGGGTGTATAATGCATTCAAAAAACCTTTTTCGACCACTGTATCGTGAAGCACTTGATCCAAATTTTGCAGTTGCCGGCGCAGACACTTCACTGCAATGGCACAATGCTTTGAACTTCACCATTGAAGGCCGTGGGTGGAGTGATTCCATGCTTGTTGCACCTTTTGACAGGCTGCCCGCAAAAGCTGAACCGTTGGTACGAAAAGAGGTGTGGGAATTAAGCCGGCACTCAAGCGGTATTTACGTCTCTTTTGAGACAGATGCTTCTGAAATAAGTGCTGAATGGACTGTAACTAATCCCAATCTTGCAATGAATCACATGCCGGCTACCGGAGTGAGTGGGCTTGATCTATATGTGAAAGATAAAGGTGAATGGAAATGGCTCGGTGTAGCAAGGCCTGTGAAAAGCCCTACCAACAGCCTCCAACTTGCATCAGGGATTCCTTCAGTAGCTGGTGTTTTGAAAGAGTATCGCCTTTATCTTCCCTTGTATAATGGTGTCAGTGGATTAACAATAGGCATTCCTAAGAGCGCAATTATTAAGAGTTTGCCCTTGTCAAAAAGTAAAAGTGTGCTGTTTTACGGTACTTCAATTACGCAAGGGGGGTGCGCCAGCCGTCCTGGAATGTCCTATACTTCAATATTAGGAAGAATGCTGAACCTGTCAGTTGTTAATCTTGGGTTTTCAGGTAACGGTCAGGCCGAAAAAGAGGTTGCCGAACTGATTTCGGAGCTGAACCCGGATATATATGTGCTAGATCCTATCCCGAATGTAAATCCCTCTCAGATTGAAGATCGTTTGCCTGATTTTGTACGAACATTAAGGTATTTTCATCCCGATACGCCGATTCTGCTTATTGAAAGCATTATTCCTACCTTTGATCATATGCAGGATGGAAGCAGATCCGATCATCGGCTTCGTAATGAAGCACTACGTAAAGTTGCGGCAGAATTAATGAAGGAATTTACAGCCATTTACTATCTCGGCGGCGATAAACTTCTTGGAAAAGATACTGAAGGTACTGTTGATGGTATCCACCCAAATGATCTGGGGTTTTTCAGAATTGCAGAAGTTGTAAAACCTGAACTTAAAAAGATATTAAGTAAACTGAAATGAAAAATTTTGCTGCAATATTGATTCTGCTCTGTGGGGTACTGGCTTCTGAGCCGACTATTGTACCAATTGAAAAATGGCTTAATGGGCCGATGTTTAAACCGGGTGGTTCTTTTGATTCTGAAGTTATGCTCCACAACGGTTTGCCCGTACGCCTGAACAAAATGGCACGTACTGCAAAAACGGCAATGCTCTCAGACTGGACTTCAATTGCTCCAGTAGAACGATATAAACCATGCGGTTCAGGCGTACAGGCTAAAGTACAGCTAGACAGATCTATTGACGTAACCGGACTCAAAACTCTTCATGCAATAGGGATAAAGGGAAAGGGTGTCGTAATTGGTATTTATGATTCCGGAATTGATTGGCTGCATGGTGACTTCATTGGATGTGATGGTAAAACCCGTGTTTTGTATTTATGGGATCAGACTTTAGACACTATTAATGGTGAACATCAGCCACCCTATTCCAATTGTAAGTTTGGTGTTGAATACACTGCTGATGATATTAATAAAGAGCTCAATAAGACAACTAGCGGAAAAGTAAGATCAAAAGATCCAGACAGTCATGGAACACATGTTGCAGGAATTGCCGCTTCAAGTGGTCTTGCCCGCAACAGCAGGACACCAACAGACGGATTTCCTGGAGCAGCGCCGGAAGCATCATTGATTATTGTAAAGGGAAATTATGGTGATGCTGCAACAAGTGCAGCTCTTGATTATATGAACAAGAGGGCGACGGAGCTTGGTATGCCCTTATCTGTTAATTTCAGCTTCGGCGGTCAAACAGGAGCTCACGATGGAACAAGCATAACAGAAAAGAAGATAGACTCTCTTTTTAATTCAAATTCAAAAGGACGCTTTATCGCAGTTGCAGCCGGAAATGATAATCTTGATAGTCTGCATATGATGAAGAGTTTCGTTACTGAGTCTACCTGGGAAATACCGTTCTCTATAAAAAGCTACACTCCTCGATCTGGTCAATACAATGATGCCGTTGCTTTTTCGTTTTGGTATCCTGGCGGTATTAACAATCATATAAATGTTTCTCTTTATGGGCCTGATGCTAATGGGAATGCAACAAGACTTTTCGGCCCATTTCAATACCGGGCGACAAATCCAGTTCAGGCGCAGCTTATTGATAGTCTGGGATATGTTGAAGTCTACAATGCTGCTCAGGCGAACGGAAAAGATCAAATTCTTATTTATCTCGTTGACTCAATGGTTGGTGCCAGATCTATTCAGCCGGTTGCTGGAAACTGGAAGATTGTTTTGACAAGAACGCGCACAAACACCTCTGCAGTGATGCACGGTTGGTATGCTACTCATCCCGAAAGTTATGACAGGGCTTCTATAACTGCAAGAATAACAGGATCAGATAAGAATTATTCCATTGTGGTTCCTGCTACTTCAATTGAGGCAATGACAGTTGGCGGTTTTATCTCTGCAAGAAACTGGCGTGCAGCATCAGGTGATTCAACTAATTATTACAGGAAAGATTGGCCCTATTATCAGGGGATGGACACCATTCCCGATATAGGAAGCCTTTTTCCCCAAAGCAGCAATGGACCATCAGTTGACAATAGGATGAAGCCGGATATTACAGCACCTGCTGAAGCTGTTGCATCGGCGATGTCCAGAGATATAGGTTACGCTCCGGGAGATTTAAGGCACTGGGATACAATTCATGTGATTAGTGATGGAACCAGTATGGCAGCCCCGCATGTTGCCGGTGCTGCAGCTCTTATACTATCCAGAAATCCTCTGTTGGATCATGTATCTATCAGGAACATGCTAAAACAAAATGCTCGAAAGGATAAATATACAGGTACAGCCGCTGGCAATGTTTGGGGAAATGGTAAGCTTCTTATTAATGAAGCAATGGTTACGGTTGATGGTAAATATGTTCCACAAACCCAAGTTAATACCGGTTTAATTATATCTCCAAATCCGTTTAATCCTCGTACCTCAATTAAATTCAATGCTTTAAAAGGAAGCACCGTTACGCTTTCTGTATATGATCCTAATGGAAGGTTGTTTGATAAGATCTCTTTTAGTGTAGAAAAAGAGGGTGACCAGCTTCTGGTTTGGAATGGTGAAAAGCGGGGAATTGGTAAAATTGCAAGTGGAGTTTATCTATTTATAGTTAATATTGGTGGTCATGAAAGAAAAGGTAAAGCGATACTTCTGCGATAATTTATATTTTTCCTTAAAGTTTCGTTTAATTTTGCCGATATATAATAATAGAGGAATAATATGCGAATAGGATCAATAATAAATACGCTCAACACTGAGCACATCAAAAAGCTCGAGCAGAGCAAAAGGGATGTTGAAAAAACATCCAAAACTGCCCGAAGCGATACCTCTGTTATCTCTAAAGATGCCAAAAGACTCAGCGAGGCAACTTCAGATATATCAATTGTTAAGATGAGGG
>JAEUSG010000621.1 GCA_016788315.1 Fibrobacterota bacterium
TTAAGATCGATCAAGATGATATCTGGTTTTGTCTGGCGTGCAATTTTAAGACCGTAGATTCCATCAACTGCAACTTGTAAAGAAAATTCTTCAAGAAATTCTTCCATAAAACGGGCAAAGACTTTATCATCTTCAACAAGCAGTAGTTTTTTACCTGCCATTCACAAAACTCCCGTTAAACAAAAAAAGTGCCGGAGGTCGGGGTCGAACCGACATGAGATTTGAGTCCCGCGGGATTTTGAGTCCCGTGTGTCTGCCAATTTCACCACTCCGGCAATGCATGTAAATATAGGCTTTTTTGCGGAATAGACCAAGAAATTTACTTAAAAACAGCGCCTCGGGAGCTATTCTTAGCCTCCTCAAGCGCCTTAACCATCATTATTCTCTCACGCATGTCCCGTGCAGCAGCGAAAACCCCTTGTACAACCCCATCAAGATCCTTATAAACAGCGGCATTAAACGAAACTGGAATAGCCTGCTTGGAAACATCTAAAAGAGTAAGTTCGTAATTTCTTACCTTCTCCTCTGCAAAGGTTTTATCAACCCCTTTTTGAGCTAAATCCGGATCAGCAAAGAGCGACTTAAATGATAATCCGAGCAAATCTTCTCGTATACGGCCTGAAGAAACAACAGCAGCTTCATTTACATCGGTAATAACACCATCTTTATCAATTACAAACAGGGCATCAAGACTTGCTTCAAGAAGCCCTCTTGCATAATTTTTTGACTGGCTGACTTCATTAAAAACGGTGGCTGAAACGGAATTAAAACAGAGTAAAGCGCTATGAACCAATCCATCAGCCCGGTCGCGGAAGACAAGTGCGTTCAGCAAAACAGGTATAGCAGTTTCATCGGCTAATTTCAACCTTTGCGGCGAAGCTGTTTCGCGTCCCTGAGCAAAGCAGCTCTTTATAGCTGCATTAATACGCTCATGATTTATAAACAGCGTTGAAAGCGGCTTTTGTATCAGTGAGCTCCGTTCACGTCCGGAAAGTTTACAGAAAGCCTCGTTTACGTCTGTTATTACCCCATCCTTTTTAATTGTAAGCATTGGATCGTGTAATGTTCCAAGGAGACCGGACGTAAAGTGATGAGCGTAATGAACCTCTCCATTACGATCCGCAGGCTGTTCATTTTGCACCGCCCCCTTTTGCAGCTTATTCTGATTCATGATATATGCCATTAAAGCATCTACATCAGCTTTGGAAGGGAAAGCCCAATCCTTACGGCCGGGGACAAACAGAACTTCATGAATAACAAATGCTCCATCGCTTTCTTTATCCTCAGCAACAGAGAGAGCCTTTATTTTGGCTAAGACACTCTGATAGTCAACCGTATCACCCTTGCCAAAACCTATGCAGTAAGGTTTAATGGTCAACAACTCACCATGTTTTGGATCTGTATAAACCCAATAAGGAAACCATTTACAAACCAGATATCTGTTATCGTGTTTAGCACATTGATTTTCTGGTGTTAAAAATGGGCATGGATCGTAAGTAAGCTGTGCTACTTTACGGGCATATCTGCAGCATTCGCCACATTGCTGACAACGATAGCGTGTTTTTCCTGGAATGACGAAATGGCTCTTCGTAAGTATGCCGAGAACCTCAGGATCATCGACATCTATACCAAGTTCTTTAAGCGCCTGAAGCCGTTTTGGAGCTTCAAGGTTATTGTACTTTTCAAAAGGTGCCCAAAAGCTGTCTGTTCGTTTTACAAATTTACTCATTGTCTAATGACAAGATAGCTTTTTTCAGCGCATAATGGTCATAGTCTTGGTCAATTCATGTTTTCCAGACTTAAGGCGATATAAGAATAATCCTGAACCGAATTCATTGGCATTGATCTTTTCGGTATAAAAGCCCGCTTTCAAATTACGATTTGAGATAGTTTTCAAAAGTTTGCCGGATAGAGAGAAGACCTGCAAAGTAACATTGCCATCCTCTGGCAACGCGTAAGATATTTTAGTAAACGGATTATAGGGATTTGGAGAATTCTGATGCAATTCAAATGTTTCCGGCACTAAACTATTGTTATTTTCTACACTGTTTTTGCTTTTAACAAAAATATCAAAAGCATCCCAAACTGTATCACCAGGATTCAAAATAAATCTTACAGAAAAAGATATCCTCCCAGACACCGAAGACTTGATTAGGTTTGCAGTAACACCATCTTGAAATTTTACAGGTACATTTGTTGCAAAATCCGGATCCAACCCTGTTATCCAACCATCTTGTCCTCTAAACATAAAGACAGAAGAACTCGAAAACATTTCCACTCTCTTTGGGATTAGTGAAGTATCGACAACTGGAACACTATTGTGATCTTTTATTGTAATCATAAAAGCTGAAGAATCGCCAGCAATAACAGTGTCAGGACAGCTAATTGCATAGATCGTTGCGTAGGCAGGAAGAGTCTGAAAACAGACAGAATCACGAAATGTTTTGCCATCATAATTAAATTCAGCGATTAAAGTATCAACAAGTCCAGCAATATGAAACAATGGTTTAATTACCCGTTCAGATTCATAATATATCGTATCCGGCCTATTCCCGAATGGGGCATAATTTTTATAATACCATTTTATCGATTGAGAAGCGACTTCCCAACCTGAAGGCAACATTCCCAAAGTGCCAATCCTATGCATATAGGCTCTGAATTTTGGAAAGTTTGTGCCTGAAACGGTATCTGCAGCTCTAATTTTCAATATCGATGAAGTCGGAGGAGAAGTAAACTCAGAAAAAATAGTACCCATAGAATTATAACTAGATCCCGGTGACAATACGATTCTAAAATCATCAAAGCCGGATGCACTCAGGGAAATACGCAACGTGTCATACAAAGCAGACCTTAATGTATCACCAGTGCCAATAATCGACTTACCGGCTGGTATCTTCGCAGTCATTGTATATTCCTGAATACCATTCTGAACTTTTGAAATGATGCAAGGATTACTTTGAGTAAAATTTACGTATGAAGAATACCCTGAATTCACAATTCGCCATTCAATTGTGTCTATGTAGCTAATGAAATTTTCATGTTCATCCCGCACACAAGCATATACCGTATCAGACGAGACCTTTTGATCAAGCATAGAAATGTCTTTACCTGAAATCCTTCTTGAAACATTATCATTTAAACTTCCAGCACGTGCCTGAAGGTTAAGAAATCTTTGTGTTCCGTATGCCCATCGGACAAAAACCCTTCTGGTACTGTCAATAGACGATACGACATCAATGGTATCGTTACGCGGGGCAAAGTGGTTGGTGTAAGTTATAGATGAAATATCACCATAAAGTCGTGGCACAGAAACACTAGGTCGCACCAGCCAACTCTTTACAGTATCAAGCCCCTTGTATTTTGGAGCAAATCCGGCACGTTTACTAAAAAGAAGTGAATACAGTTCAACAACTGTGTCGCCTGGCACTTTAGTTACCGTCAACCCAGGTACGTCATATTTATTTACAAAAAGACTTTCAAGTGCAGCCGGATCAACCGCATTAGGGAGATAATCTGTAGCATTGAAAATAGCTACAGAGTTCGGAGAAGTTCTGTCTGTCTGATCAATAATAACAAACATAATGTTATAAGTTTTGATTTGGCTAAGTTCATTTGTAAAAGTTAAGCGAATGTTTCCTGAATCACTTTGATCTGATGTACTAGACATGTCAGGCTGAGGCGTAAACGTGAAACTTGGTCCTGTCCTGCCATCCGCAGCAGAAATGATGGCTGGATACTTCGATAAGCCTGATGTTATTGACCACTTTACCGACTTACTGCTCAACAAACCTGTGTTATAGCTTCTGCCTAACGCATAAAGAGTGATCGGATTTCCAATAGAAAAACCAGTTACAACAAATCTGTGTGTAATATTGGTAGCCAATGGTGCACCAACGGCTGCAACAATGCTATCAGTATAATCTGTAGATGCAAAACTTAATGCAGTGCATATAAGTAAGGATAGAATTACTTTTTGTGTTAGATTTTTCATAATGTTGTCCTTTTTATTTGATTATACTCATAACCTTACTTGATACCTGTTTTCCTGTTGAAAGGCGGTATAAATATGTTCCAGACATAAGATCATCGGTTCTAAGTGCTATGTTGTATCTACCTTTTTTGAGCCATCCATTTTGCAGAATTTTCACTCTCCTGCCGTCCAACGTAAACAGTTCCATTTTGGCTACGCCATTTTCAGGAATTGAGAATTTGATCTCAGTTGTTGGATTAAATGGGTTTGGCGAGTTTTGGCCCAAGGTGAATTCGTAGTCAATGTCATCTGGAAATTGTTCTGCTGAAATTCTTTCTTTAGTGTCAATGTCAACGAATAAAGTAACGCTGTCATCTGCTGAATTTGCCGGAATTGGACCCATTAGATCGCTTATAAGGAATTTGATGGCAATCATATTTGTATCGCTGGAAGCAAGATATGGTGCGGTTGGTTTACCAGCACACTCAAAGCGAGCTTGAAGTCTGATATCAATGGTGTATAAAGAATCCCTAACAAGAATCATTTGGCCACCAGTTGCAGGTGAGAATGATGATTCTCGAAAATGCTGTGCTGGTATGAATGAATAGAAAATTGAATTTGGTGAAT
>JAEUSG010000666.1 GCA_016788315.1 Fibrobacterota bacterium
GTTTGTTACGACTATAGATTTGTTGCGCACTATTTAGATGTATTGAGAAAGCAAGATAATGTGGGGCTTTCTTTATTTCATGAGCTGACATTTTTACAAGACCAAACCCAAATAAACATTAAGCTACACAAATTATCTTTGCTTAGACTTCGCGAAACATCCGCTAGTCGTAGAAAGAGCCAATTTACAATTGTAAAGACACTTGATGATGTTCTCTATTCTTCAGAATATGAAATAAGTGTTTATGTTATAAATAAGCTCTATATAAAGCCTATTACTGATTTGGTCATAGATGTTTGTAATAAATTTAAATTATTTATAAGTCAACAGTATTGCATTCCTGGTAGGAACTCTATTGTTCGTTTAGGAGGGGTTTGTACTTTAATCTTGCCTAACGGTAAGAAAGTGATTTGCAAACAAACAAACCAACAGAAAATAAATAGATTTATAAAAGAGCAGGAGAATTACAATAAAATAATTAAGCGCCTGCATCCAGATTCTTTAAGAATGATATCCAATACATCCGATAGTCTAAAATTTTGGATAGAAATAAAATCACCTTTGGCAGTTATTTGGGATGGTTATTCTAAGACGCATTTCTCTTTTATGGAGATATACGAAGGCGTTTCACTAGAAGACATATTGATGACAGAGTTTTCAAATGAAATAAGAAAGATGCATCTGAGAAATTATCGATTAATATTTGATTATCTCTGTGACTTTGGAATAGTATGGAAAGACATGTGTCCGAGAAATATTATAGTTCTCTCGAAGCCTGAAGGACTAGTCTATCAGCTTTATGATTTTGAAAAAACAGAAATATTTGATGGTATATTATCCAAAGAATATCGATCTGAAATATGTCGAGGCCAAATTTGTATAGAAGAATTGTGCGTTATTTGTCGCTTAGATGAAGTTCTAGAGTGCTTTGATGGTTATTTTTGTCCTGAAGAATGGGATGTCAATTCAAAGAAACCATTGCCTTTTCCAATGCGACCTGACATGGAAAATATTTTACAGCATAGAAATGTCTCAAAAATAACTCTAGGTGAATATAACCGAATTGATAAAGAAATTCTTAGCGTCCGAAGTCCGATTGAAAGAAAAATTATCTCAAAAAGACTATACCCAGGGCATATCGGATTTAAAGTAGAGCATTATTTAAGCATGGTCGGATATGCAGATGCTGGAGAATATGATAGGAAAATAACAGAAGTACTAATTTCAGCGAACAAAAATAAATGTTTTGCATTGTGTGTTAAATTCTTAAATAAAATATTGGATAATTTAGAGGTAGTGCTATTAGTCAAAGAATTTCAGTATGTTTATAGCGGAGGTTTATCTTTAAGTAAAATTGCTTCAATTGATGAAATTAAGGTTCTGCGAAATATAATAGACGAACTTTATTCAAAAAGGTATCTGGCGGAGTCATTCGTATGTTTGTGTCAAGGGACAAAATGATTAAGGACAATATATGTTGACAGATTTGTTTTTGCATAGAATTAAAAAATCATTTAGTTTCCCAGTAAATAAAATTGTAAAACTAGGTCCAATTAAAGTAAGGATATGTAGCAATGATCAACAGTTTTCAGGGCTGACTTATAGTAATTTTCTTTTTTACACATATGTAAACCATCAAATTTCCCCTGCCTCACAAAATCCGCCAACAAAGTTCTATTTTAGCATTCTCTAATTTCTGTACCGCCGACTCATATCAATATATCATGTGAATTCTCTCAAAAACAACAATTTCGGCAAATACTACCGCAAGACTTAAGTTGACCTTTTCGTCACTCTGTCCATTCAGCTACTTCACATGTTTCATAATCCGGTATAAAGTCCCCAAAATCCTCTGCCTTTGGTGGCTCTTTGAGAAGTGGGTATTTTACCGGTTTTTGCGGTGGAGATAATGTTTTCGGCGGTGGTCGTGTCTTCCTATCCCTCCAAAGACCGTTACTTTTGAGAATATCTCTAGCTTTTGCCTCTGAATCTATGAAGCCCACAATCTTCATTTCACCGCCACATTTTTGGCACTGAAGCGGATCTACTTCAAATACGAGGCGAATCATTGCAGGCCAATAAAGCTTGAACTTACTCCGAATCTTTATTTCTTCAACTCTATGACGGATATCAAGCAACCTGTTAATCTCTTCCTGTTTATCAGCAAGTTTCTGACGGTATCCACGACCTTTATTGGAATAGCGACCATAAAACCGCATCTGATGTTCACCTTTATTCGGTATATGCTGTGTCACTTCTGCTAAGAAATCCAGCGGCTTGAACGCTTGAAAGTTCCGTTTTACGCCCGTCTTGAATGTATTGTCGCCCATTGCTGGATATGGTACACAGCTCTTATTGCTCGCACGATAAACAACGGAGCCATCAGGGTCAACGCTAATCATTCTAGCAAGACTTAATGGACTACGAGCTATATATTCAGCTAATCTATGAATACCGTCACTGTCACCAGCCGGAATCCTTACTGAATTATCGATACTAAATCCTGAGTGTACCTGACTCTTTATCTGATTCACGACTTCCTGACTTATCTTCTCCTCTCTCATCATCATATCGCAAATCTTGTCTTCCCATATAGTCAGAGCAGTACGCTTATTGGCATAGGCAATGCGAATAAACTTGTCATCCTCCGTATACGCCCCTTCGGTGACGATTGAGTGGATGTGCGGATGGAAATTAAGAAGGTCGCCAAATGATTGAATAGCTGAAAACATGCCCGGCAAAACCGTATCGTTTCCTGTCTCTCGACGATACAGTTCTCGTATTGTCTCGTAGGCGCAACGTGAAAGCTTACCAAGAAGTCGCCTATCCATCCTGTAAAAAATGCGCAACCGTTTAGGAATGGTAAACACCCATTGTCTATGAGCTACAGGCTGGATTATCTCTGTAGTCAAACGCCTGCCGAGAATTATCGACCTCTT
>JAEUSG010000668.1 GCA_016788315.1 Fibrobacterota bacterium
TTAAGAGTTGTTCTCTTGAGAAGTTTGAAGTCAGGATCTGGAAGATTAAGGAAGAACTCATAGTTTGCCGCTTCGCTGTGACGAAGAGGTTCCTGAGCAACCATCTTGATGGCTTCTTTATCCTTACGTGGGCAGTTGTAAACGCATGTTCCGCAGCCTGTGCAATCTTCAGGTGCAACCTGAAGAGAATATTTCATGCCGGCAAACTCTTTACCGATAGCATCTTTGCTCTTGAATGTTGGTGGAGCTTTATCAAGCAGCTTCGGATCGTAAACCTTCGGACGAATTGCAGCATGAGGACAGACGAGAGAGCACTGGTTACACTGAATACATGTGTCTGCATTCCAGACAGGAATGTTTTCAGCGATATTACGCTTTTCGTACTGCGTAGTTGCTGTAGGCCATGTACCATCGATTGGCATTTCAGAAACCTTAACATTATCGCCATCCTGACGGATAATCTTAGCTGTTGTATTTTTAACAAAAGCAGGTGCTGAAGCGGAAACAACGTCAGGCATCTTTGTCTTGCTTGTTGCAGTAGCTGGTACAGATACAAGCTGTAAACCAGCGATTGCCTGGTCTACTGCAGCCTGATTCATTTTTACAACATCGTCACCCTTACGTCCGTAAGTTTTCTTGATTGCTGTTTTAATTGCGTCAAGAGCGATCTTCTCATCAATAACCTTTGAGATTGAGAAGAAGGCAGTCTGCATGATTGTGTTGATGCGTTCACCGAGACCAAGGGATTCTGCAATCTTGATAGCATCGATAACGTAGAATTTGATTTTCTTGCCGATAATCTGCTTCTGAACTTCAACCGGCAGCTTATCCCAAACTTCATCTTTTGAGTATGGAGATGTAAGAAGGAATACTGCGCCATCTTCAGCATTCTTGAGCATGTCATACTTCTCAAGGAATGTAAATTTATGACAGCCGATGAAATTTGCTTTTGTAACAAGATATGGACTGCGAATCTCTTTTTTACCGAAACGAAGGTGGGATACTGTGATTGTACCGGCCTTTTTGGAGTCGTATACAAAGTAACCCTGTGTAAAGTTTGGTGTATTGTCAGAGATGATCTTAATTGTGTTTTTGTTGGCACCAACTGTACCGTCAGAACCGAGTCCGTAGAAAAGAGCTCTGTAGCATGTTTCGCATTCGATAGAGAAGTTAGGATCGAAAGCAAGGCTTGTTCCGGACACATCATCATCGATACCGATTGTGAAATGGTTCTTTGGTGTTGCCTTCTTAAGATCATCGAACACACCTTTCATCATAGCAGGTGTGAATTCTTTTGAACCGAGACCGTAACGGCCGCCGACAATAACAGGATAACCTGAAAGTTTAATGAGACCAAGTGACATCGCTTCGCCGAGGGCTGTACGTACATCCTCATAAAGCGGTTCGCCAAGTGAGCCAGGCTCTTTTGTTCTGTCAAGAACAGTAATCTTTTTAACTGTTGCAGGAAGAGCTTTTGCAAAATGAGCAACGCTGAAAGGACGATAAAGGCGTACTTTAAGAACGCCAAGTTTCTCGCCGGTAGAATTGAGTGCAAGAGCTGTCTCTTCGGCAACTTCGGCACCAGAGCCCATGATGATAACAACATGCTCAGCGTCTTTTGCACCGACATAATCAAACAGTTTATACTGACGGCCTGTAATTTTTGCAAACTTGTCCATCTGCTTCTGAACAATTTCAGGACATGCATCGTAGAACTTGTTAACTGTTTCACGGCCCTGGAAATATACGTCTGGATTCTGAGCTGTGCCGCGCAGAACCGGATTTACCGGATTAAGACCTCTTTTGCGATGAGCAAGGACAAAATCCTGCTCAATCATTTTCTGCATATCTTCGAATGTCAATTCGGAAATCTTCTGGATTTCGTGTGATGTACGGAAACCATCAAAGAAGTGCATGAATGGAACGCGTGATTCAAGTGTTGCAGCCTGAGAGATAAGAGCGAAGTCCATAGCTTCCTGAACGCTGCATGATGCGAAAAGAGCAAAGCCGGTCTGGCGAACGCTCATAACGTCTGAGTGGTCACCGAAAATTGAGAGGCCCTGTGCAGCAAGAGCACGGGCTGAAACATGGAAAACTGTCGGGATGAGTTCGCCGGCGATTTTGTACATGTTAGGAATCATCAGGAGAAGACCCTGTGAAGCTGTGAATGTTGTTGTAAGAGCACCTGTTGTAAGAGAGCCATGAACTGCACCGGAGGCACCGCCTTCAGACTGCATTTCAACTACAGTGGGAACGGATCCCCAGATATTTTTTTCACCACGTGCTGATTTTTCGTCAGCGACTTCACCCATAACAGATGAAGGGGTGATTGGGTAAATTGCAATCACCTCGTTTGTTGCATGTGCCACGTGGGCAACTGCTGTATTTCCATCATATGGTACCATTTTAGCCATTAAAGAACCTCCGGTATTAAAATTAGTGAGTCAGAAACATGTCAATTTACAAAATTAAAATGGAAGATCGTTGTCTTCAGGAGCTGGAGTTGAACCGCCACCTGGAGGCATTGCTCCGCCGTATGAACCGCCTGCTGAATCTGGATCGGGCTGCACAGAATCGTCCGCTCCCCCGCCGCTTTTACCGCCAAGCATGACCATTTTACCGTCCATGCCGACTACAATTTCTGAAATGTACTTCTTGTTGCCGTCTTTATCGTCATAGCTTCTGTTTTCGATTTTTCCTTCGATATAAACAGTGCTACCCTTTTTAAGGTACTGATTTGCAATCTCACCAAGCTTGCCCCATATGACGATATTATGCCAGGTTGTTTTTGTCTGGCGGGTACCGCTTTTGTCCTTGAAAGTCTCACTTGTAGCGATAGAAAAAGAGGCTACAGCCTGACCGGATGGGGTATATCGTAATTCTGGGTTTTTACCGAGATTTCCTACTAAAATGGCTTTATTTACACCGTTTGACATGGAGGACCTCCGTTTGAATTTTTAGTTTTAGAAGATACTTTTTTTAAGCAGTTGGATGCAAAATAAACGAATGATTTTTTTGCGATAATTATTTGCAGGTTAAGCGATTATGATAGTATAATAGTATTATGAAAAAAATAACTAAAATCCTGCTGTTTTCTTTTGTTGTTGCATTATTCGGGGTTAATTGCGGTACAAACATTTTCCAGGCGCCGGACTCTATGCTTGAGACATCGGCCGAAGGACTTGTGCAGCTTGGCGATAGGGCTAAGCGCAACGGCAATAACGAACTTGCACTTGAATACTACACTCGTGCTATCAAAGAAGATCCGAACCTTTCAGATGCCTGGTATCTACAGGCTGAGATGTTTCTTTTAACGGCGAAGCCGAAACCTATTATGTTACCCGATCTAATAAGTGAACTTGTCAGCGAAAACAGCGCCAAACTTCCATTCTTCCCTGATAGTTCAACAAAAGATAGTGTGTTACGCTATATTGAAGTTCCTAACGTTATCGGTACAGTGCCTTATGGTCGATATGACTCACTTTACGACAAGCTCTCAGATCTATATCGACCTTCAATGCGTGCATACAATTCTCTTCTGCGGATTTATGGCGATGGCACTGATACCTTTAAGATCGCTACCAAGGGTAGATACACTAAAGAAATAATACGTATCGATTTCACAATGTTATCTGCGCTACGCACTGCAATGATTAGCCTGGATCAAAACATGGATACAGTGTTGGACAACTCAATGCATCCTGTTAATAACCGTGAAAGAAAACTGTATAAACTAATGGCTGGCGGACTTAAAAACATCAATAGTGTTAACATCAATGTCGATTCTGTAAAACAGTTATTCGACGGACCTTCAGACATTAATGGCATGATTGACAATCTGATTGGTGCTGCGGGCGTATCATTGAACGCAATAACCGACACTAAGAATGAACTTGCGGGTGCAAATATTGATTCGGCAAAAAAAGCAATGATGGACGACCCTCAGAAACAGATGCAGACAATCATTGCCAAAGCAGGATATTTTTACTATACAGATCTAAAAGACAATGATTCATCTTACTACAAAACACCCAGTTCGAATTCTGCTTTCGTACAAAAAATGATTTGGATTGATACAAACGGCAATGACCAAATTGACTGGGTTGATCCTAATGACAATAATGTGAGATGGAATCTATCAGATATAATTTCCAAAATCAGGAAAAGCCCAACCCGTAAGAAAGGAAGAACAGCTTTAGGCTTTAATCCGTCCGACAGCACCTACGACTCCACATATTTTACATTAAAAATAACGCCAGCAGACACAAACTATATATTCAAAGGTACTCACGGCGGTGAGTTTGTTGCCGGCAACTGGGGAATTGATGAAGAGCAGCTCGATGACAAAGATAATGACGGTGATGGACTTAAAGATGAAGATACAAGAATGACCAGCGATACATTGGATCAAGACTTTGACTTTATTAAGATTGACAATAGAACATCAGATGCTACTGGAAATATAACTTCAGGTAAAAGGTCTCTTGATATAATAGATTCCACACTAAAATATACCGCCAAATTGATATGGGATGATCTAGATGGCGATGGCAAGATTGATGCTCCAGGTGGAGGCCACATACACATTGACCGTGCATTTGTAATTGCCAACAAAGCTGTTATTATTGCTGCGATAAACGCAGGTACTACTGGCTACGGTGAATGGAAATCAGGCGACTGGGGAATCGATGAAGAGTACCAGGACGGCAGAGACAATGATGAAGATGGCAAAATTGACGAAGATGGGGATGTCCATAGAATTCATCTTGGTGAACCAACATGGAACGAATCTCAAAGAGCAAACTTTATACAGCAGGTTAAAACATATCTGATTACCCACCCTGAAAACATCAACCCGGAATACATCAGAGAGAGGAACAAGCCATGATAATCAAGACAATTATACTCTCGCTGATAATTTGCGCTTCTATTTTCGCTAAAGCAGGAAGTACATTTACAGGCTCACGTGCAATGGGCATGGGCAATGCAAACAGAGCAAACGCCGACGATGCCTCTGCCACCTATTTAAATCCCGCCTGTCTTGATCTGTTTCAGGAGCATATGCAGCTTTCTGTAAATCTTAGCTTCTTCGGAAATCCAGCGCTGTCAGACTTGGCATCATTTTCTGTCAATCAAGGAAAGAAGCTAGGAGACTTAAAGAAAATTGACCACTCCTTATATGAAGACATGCGCCCATTTGATCTCAAATGGCTTGGTGTAGGTATAAATCCTAATGTAGCATTTATGGCAAGAACTTTTGATCTGACGTGGGGAGCAAGCTACTATTGGCATACTCCCCTTCGTCTCATGCTTGAATCCGGTGTGTTGGTACCAAAATTTTTTGTTGGCGCTCAAATGGATCAAGTGCTTACTGCATCTGTCGCAAAAAGGTTTGGTCGCCGCTTATCTTTGGGAGCCAGTTTAAAGTTCACAGATAGATATGCAATACCTGACAGACCTCTAACACTTAGTGAATTGCTTGAATTTACACCAAAATTTTCAAGTAAAGAAGAGGCAATAGATGCTCTGGATCCGCTTTTGGAGCATACAACCGGTCCAGGGCTTGATGTCGGAGCAGTCTTTCATTTTGGTTCACTAAAACTCGCTACAACTCTTCAGGATTTCCCTTCATACATGGGAGGGGAACTGCTGCGACCAAGACTCAGTTTAGCTAGTGCATATAAGATTCTGCCATTGATGGAAACTAAACTAGTTGAAGATGCAACAGTTACAATGGATATTGCCGACATTATGCGCTACGGAAACTTTCTCACAAAGTTAAATCTAGGAGCAGAGCTTCGCATAAAGAATCTTGATCTGAGGGCAGGAGTACATCAAGGCTACATTACAGCAGGAACTACGCTTAATTTCTTCATTTTCCATTTTGACTACCTTCACTTTACTGAAGAGATTGGTGATTATCCTGGATTTATGCCTGCAAGTGTACATTTCATCCAGCTGGGTGCTGACATCAGATTTTAAAATAGACACAAAGGGATGCATACACTTAAACGTACACTCTATCTAGCCTCTCAATCACCAAGGAGAAACGATCTTCTAAGCAGGTTCGGCTTCCCTTTTGAAAGACTCGATGCAGAGGTTTCAGAAGAGACTCCTTTAATGAAGCCTATAGCAAAAGTGAAACTTCTTGCAAAACGAAAAGCAGTACATTCATCCGAAAAAATTAAAAAAGGGCTAGTACTCGGGTTTGATACAGTTGTGAATTACGGTGATAAAATTCTTGAAAAACCAACTTCCCATGCTGAAGCTTTCAGAATGCTTAAGTTTCTATCCGGTCGGACACATACCGTTTATACAGGTATCGTTCTTTTAATTAAACCTGAAAACAAATTTAAAATTCATGCAGCGGCAACAAAGGTTACCTTCAGAAAACTTTCCGACAAAGAGATAAAATCTTATATTGAATCAGGAGAGCCGATGGACAAGGCCGGAGCTTATGGGATTCAGGGAGCTGGGGGCTCATTTGTTGAAAAGGTAAACGGCTGTTTTTTTAATGTTGTGGGGCTTCCCGTTAAACCATTGATGGAATTCCTCTCCCCTTTTATGGTTAAGTGAGAAAAATATGAGTGAAAAGAAGATAGACTATAGCAGAGATGACAGCAGCAGAATACTTGAAAAAGAGACACTTGGTTCGTTCCTGCGCAAGACACGAATCGGGAATGGTGTTGATCTCGCAAGAATGTCGCAGAAAACAAAAATACACGTTGATTTAATAACAGCTATAGAGCACGATGATTATAACAGACTGCCTGGCACTACATACAACAAGTTATTCATTAAAAGCATCGCAAAATACCTTGAGCTAAATCCCGATGAAATTTACAAAAGATATCTTCAGGAGCATCCTGAACATGCGGTTCTTGACCTTCCAACAAATACGGCTATGCCAAAATATGTTGAAGAGAAAGTCAAATCAGACACAAAAACTGATCTCGTAGAGGCTAAGCCCAGAAACTACATTAAGGCTTTTATCCCTATTATACTTCTCTTGGCTGCCGGCGCCTTATTGTTATTTTTAATGCCGACCGAAAAGGATATTCCTGCACCGGAAGTCATTGCATCCACCGTTGACACACCAACTGTATCCGTTGTTGAAACTCAGGACTCTCTACACTCGCCCTTAAACGACGACTCACTTGAGGCCGTAAGCGACTCTTTAACAACCGATACTTCAAAAACTGCTGCTGTTGCTGTAGACTCTGTTGCAGTAAAAACAGATTCAGCAGCTGCAGATACGGTTGAGCCAGTTATTCCCCTTCCTAATGTAACCAAGAGGTATCTTGACGAAACAAAAGGTACAATTTTTGCGGATTTCATCTGCACTAAGGGAAATATTTCAATATCAGCATATAGGAACGGTGCTCTTTGGACAAATTACTTCAGCGTGGGTCATGCAAAAAAGTTTGCCTCAAAATCAACCATGTATATACGGCTTCTTGGAGAGGGTGAAGGTGTTGTAGTGCATAACGGAAAACAGGTCCCTGTAAAACCGGAAAAGAACAAATTCGTTCTAAAGATCGAAAAAGATACAACATCCTGGGTAACCATCAATGTCTGGAATGGCGTAGTTAAAAAACCTTAAATGTACGCAGATTCACACGCCCATCTCGACTACCCCGACTTCAGCGGAATACTTGACAATGTCATCAATGATTCATTCCTGAACAATGTTAAATTCATTGTTACAACAGGAACAGATATTGAAAGCTCCATAAAGAATATCGCCATTGCAGAAGACTATCCCACAATCTATGCCGCAATAGGTGTACATCCGCATGAGGCAGGCAAAGTGCCGATATCTGACATATCAAAGCTGAAGGATCTTATACACTCTACTGATAAAATTGTTGCTATCGGTGAAACAGGTCTTGACTACCATTATGATAATTCTCCAAGAGATTTACAGGAAATACATTTTCGTAAACATATTGAACTTGCATTGGAAAGCGATCTCCCACTTGTATTGCATACCCGAGGCGCTGAAGGAAAATGTTTTGAGATTGTGCAGGAATACGGTGTAAAAAGGTGCTATTTCCATTGTTATACAGGCACAGTAGAACTTGGATTAAAAATAGCTGCAGCCGGTTATAAGATCGGCGTTACAGGTATAGTAACTTTCAACAATCCGTCTAATGCTGAACTAATAGGTGCACTACCTCTAAACTCACTTCTGACAGAGACTGACTCTCCATTTCTTTCTCCCAAACCATTTCGCGGGAAGAGGAACGAACCAATGAGAATACCGGTTATTGTAGAAAAACTCAAAAGCCTATTTACGAATTACCCACCAGAAGAAGTTGAGAGAGTGTTATATAAAAATTGTACTGATTTTTTCAGCTTCAGAGACTAATTATTCAAAAGACCTTCTCGGCGCCTTCTGTCAAGAGTTGCTTCAGCCAGCTTTTTCATCTCTTTATGTTCTTCATAGGTTGTAGTGAAGTAATGGCCGTTTGTTCCATCGTAGCGCGCCATGAAATAAAGGAAATCAACCGCTGCCGGTGTAAGTGCCGCCCTTAATGACGATTCACCAGGGCTGCCTATTGGCCCTGGAGGCAACCCAAGTCTTACCCTTGTGTTATAGGGATGATCAGCCTGAAGATCCGCTTTAGTGAGTTGCGGGCCACTTTTTCTAAAGGCATAGCAAACGGTTGGATCTGCTCCAAGGCTCATTCTTTTAGCAAGCCTATTATAAAAGACTCCTGCAATCATTTCCCGCTCTTCATCGACGATTGCCTCAGCTTCAACGATTGAGGCCATAGTAACTATCTGATGACGTGTAAAGGACCTGGTGGTTGCGTTCTTTTCATGAACCCTTGCATACACCTGGTTGAACCGTTCAACCATCTGAGTCAGAGCCTGCTTCATTGATATATTCCACGGAAACCAGTAAGTATCTGGAAATAGATATCCTTCGAGACTACCCTGTTCTATTCCAAGTGATTGCGCAAAGGCTGAGTCATTAATAAGCTTCATCACTGCAGCGGAGTCCATATCTAAACGGCGCCTCATTTGATTGGCTATCTGCCAGGAGGTCATCCCCTCCCTTATCAATAACTGATTGTTGTATGTAGTACCCTTGGCAAGACTTGTTAGTATTTCATTCAAAGCCATTCTGCTGGTAAATCGATAGCGACCTGCTTTTAACTTTTTCGATTCACCTCTCAGCGTTGCCATAATCTGAAATTGTAAAGGTGATTCAATTATACCAAGAGACTTCAGAAGATTCCCTATTCTGCCGAGGCTCGATCCTTTTTCTACGATAAAAACAGATTCAATCAGAGGTCCGTCACGTGGTTCACTTGCAGGTTTAACCACCCACACCCATATCAATGCTGCAGAAACAGCTATAAACAGAAAGGAGCCTATAATAATTTTCAAAAAAGTTCCTGTTCTATAAAATGGATAAAGCAGTGCATACAGCAGGTAACCTAAACCCATCAGCACTGCAACAGAAGCTAATATGAACCAGTCGATTATTCTTTTCATTTATTTCCCGCTACAGAATTTAGCAGTTCTACAAGTACATCTGCAACTTTTTCAGGAACAATAGTATCAAGACAAAGCTTTTGTGAGCATTGGGGCATTCTGCTGATTCTGTCGCATGGCCGTTTTGGACAATCAGATGTCATCACTTTGAATACTTTTGAAGGTGGAGTCCACTTTCTTTCGTCAGTGGGACCGAAGAGGCCAACTACCGGTTTTCCTGCCAATGCAGCCATATGCATAGGCCCTGTATCATTTGAGACCATTCCGTCTATTTGTGAAATAAGCGCTACAAGAACTCCAGGCGTCGTCTTTCCGGCAACATTAACAGCAATATCTTTGTTCCCGAAGAGTGCTACTATTTCATTGCCGATAGAGGCTTCATCTTTAGTACCGATTATTACAAAACTGAACTTACCTGTTTTAGCTAAAAAAGTCATCATTGATGCAAAACTTTGCGGGCTCCATCTTTTCTGTTTCCAGTTTTCGCTGCTCCCAGGCACTATTGCAATCAGTTTTCTTTCATCTTTTATATGAGAAGCAATCATCCTTTTGGCCAATTCTATTTCAAGTTTTGAGCAGGAAAGCATTACGAAATCAGGAGAGACTTCAAGTTTAAATGGCGCTAGAAGCTCATAAAACTGCTTCCATTCCGGAACAGCCATATCACGATTCACGGAGTAATCATAAAATGCAGCTCTGTCAATACTGCGTGGTGATCTGAAACCTGCCGAAAACTTTCTATCCGGAGAAAAGGCTAGTACTGTTGTGAAGCGATAATAGACATCCAGATCGATCACTGCATCATAGCATCTTTTAAGCAGATAATTGAAAACACGAAATATTGCAGATAGCTTTTTAATTTCACGAATACCTTTAAGCCCTGTAATAGGAAGAATAACCACCTCATCGAACAATGCGCTCCGTTCATATATCCAGCTGTTTCTGCTTGTGCATAGTACCGTGAAAGATGAGCCTGAGTATTTCCTTTTAAGAGCAGACAAAGCAATCAGCGATAGCATTGAATCACCAAGACAGCAAAGCTTAACAATAAGAAATGATGAGGGCACAAACCCTTCAGATGGATTTGATGGTTTTCTGAGTAGTCTGGAAACAATGCCCGGAAGCAGTAGAAACAATCCCAACATGATATCTGCTGCCTTAAACCAGGGATTACTGGTTTTCATAAATCTCTTCTATCTTCCTTGCAGATTGTTTCGGAGACCATAAAGTAAGTGCTTTTGTTTGAGCGGTAATAGCTATTCTCTTAAGAAGAATTGGATCTTCAAGCAGGTGTATAGCTTTTCGGCACAAATCAGCAGCATTTCCCGGTTCGGCTAACAAGCCGGTTTCGTTGTGTGTAATTATCTCTATTGCACCACCCTCTTCATAAGCAACACAGGGCAAACCGGCCAATTGCGCTTCGGCAAGAACTCTTCCGAAAGGTTCACGTCTGGAAGCTAAAATCAGCACATCTGCAGCAGCATAAACATCTCCCATGTCACTTCGATAGCCAAGAAAGTGTACATTATCAGTAACAGAATATTGCATACACTCCATTTTAAGGCGATGGACATAATCGGCATTTCCGTAAGTTGCAGAACCGGCAAATACGAGATGATATCCTGCACTCCTAATAAAAGGTGTCATTGCCTTTATAAGCTCTTCCGGCCCCTTCCATTCAACTAGACGCCCGGCACACAAAACAATCTTATCGTTTAATGCTATGGAAAGCATAGTACGGAGCTTCTGCCGTCCCTTAACTGCAGGCATCATGGAAACGCCGTTACTTACAATTTGTCCACGTTTCTGCATATTCCTGGGCATTGAGTTAAAAACAAATGATGAGATTGCAATTGAACGCGGTTTTACAACAGCTGAAATGGCTCCAAGTGCAAAAACAGCGAAACTTCGTTTTGGGAAAACGTCACGTACATGCCATATCAACCTTACTTTGGTACCAATTGCTGCTAACGCACCTATCACAGCTGACTTTGGATTATTACAATGTAAAATATCAGGCCTGTTTTTCTTTATTATTGCCCTGATTTCAAAAATCTGTCTGACAATGTCAACTACTGCCAAAGGATGAGTAAAGAGAATTTTGAGCAGCGAGTCGCGCTTCCATATTCCGAAAGTCATATGAGGTACAGCCCGCAGCAGTTTTACTTTCAGATCAGCAGCATAACCCTCAAGCTCACCGGATCCGCAGGTTAATAGAGTGAGGTCAACTTTTTTTCTGTCAGCATAGCGCATGTAAGTAAGCAAAGATGCTTCAGCTCCGCCTATTTCACTGGAATAATTGAACAGCAGTACCCGAATCACATTACTTTCTTGTATAATTGACGACCGACAAAGAGTTTGAATATTTCCGGATCAAGCTTTTTAACCTTAACTTCATCTTCTAGAATTGTAAGAGCTTTCTCGGCAGGCATTGCCTTTTTATAAGGTCTGTCGCTTGCAGTTAAGGCATCAAAGATGTCGGCGATAGTCATTATTCTAGCCTGAATGGGTATATCGTTTCCATGAATCTGCCTAGGATAACCCGAACCATCAAGTTTTTCGTGATGAGCATAAGCAACAGCAGGCACTCCGCGAAGATCATCAGTCCATGGAATTTTACTTAAGAATCTGAATGTATGAGTAACGTGTGTTTCTATTTCAACTCGCTCATCTTCAGCAAGACTACCACGCTTAATTGAAAGCCTTTGTATTTCAAGCGGGCTCAACAATTCTATTCTGTTACCTTTATCATTAAATCCCGTCTGACCAATTTCCTGCAGCTTCTCGAAATGTCCCTCTTCAAGCACTGTTGGCTCATTAGCACGGAGAATAATATTGAAGAAGGTATCCATCTCTTTAAGTTTTCTGAACATTTCACTGTCCAGATTTTCCATATGTTCACTGGCGGCTTTGTTGCCATATGCAAGAAGAAGATCGTTCTTTCTTTTTGAATGGTCAAGTTCTATGCACTTTTTGATATACTCGTATCTATAATGAATGGTGTCAAGTTCAAAGGGATAAAGCTTCTTTGCTTTTACAAGAACATTTTCTTTCACGCCTATTTTACCGAAATCGTGCAGCAGAGCTGCATATTTAATTTCACGCAACTGAGCGTCTGTAAAAAACATGTCTGAATAGACGCCGGACTTTTCAATATTGATGGCTTTTGCCATTTCAACGCACAGCGTAGATACCCTTTCAGAATGACCTGATGTTGTCGGATCTCGCGATTCAATCGCAGTTACCGAGGCTCTGATAAAACCTTCAAAAAGGTCTGTTATTCTTTTATATAGTTTTGCATTATCAATAGCTACAGCAGCCTGTGCCGCAAGGGAGACTGCAAGCGCTTCGTCAGACTTGGAATATGTGCGGACATATTTATCAAAATCTTCAGACGCTGTGAGTTTTATCCTCGGATTAACCTTTTTATTAATGAGCTGAACTACACCGATAACTTCATCTTTCGCATTCTTCATAGGAACGGTAAGCATTGACTTTGTGTTGTAACCGTTGTTTTCGTCAAAACTTTTATTCCAGCTGTACGTACTTCCCTTAGGAAGGAAATGGACATCTTCTATATTCAGAATTTCTCCGGTAAGTGCGACACTTCCAGAAATACTCTTACTGCTTATGTCCATACGGAATTCTGTAAACGCAACCTCTCTGGACTGATTTTTTGAAATTTTGAAATGGAGCTTTTTTTCACGCCCGCCGGAATTCAGAGAAGAGAGCGTGCCCTCCTCTTCTATCACAAGATAGAGGCTTCCTGCATCACTGAAGGTGATTTCCAGACACTTCTCAAGTATAAGATCAAGTAGCCTATCAAGATCATGCTCACTATTAAGCGACGCACCGATTTTGTTAAGCTCAGCAAGATTTTTCTGTGCAATATATATCTGTTTCTGAAGCCTGGAAAGCTCCGACTTCATCCGGAATTCGCTGCGGACCTTTAATAGGGCGAATGCAATTTCCTTTTCACCCGGACTCTGCTTATACCAATCCAGAATAAGATCATAATCCAGAAGGTCGGAAGATATTTCTGATTCCTCTGCAACGAGGAGGAAGCGTACTCTGAAATAGGATGTAGCATCTGTAGGAAACTGATTAAATTGTTCTTTATTCAGTAGAATCACATTCATGCGCTCAGAATCAAGCTGAGCACCGATGTCTGTAACTTCATCATATTTAACGAAATGAAAACCAGCGCCTAACAGTTCACGCAGAACTTCATCGTTTAGTGGCTTGCCGCGCAGACAATCAATAAACTGTATGCTCTCTTTTTCATCCGGTATTAATTCTGTGTTTTCTGCCATATATCTTTCAAAATAAATAGATTACGGTCTATTATGATAGTTCCTGATGCGCTTTAAGAATTAAATTCCTCAATGACTCGGCAAACTGTGACTTATTTGACACATCTACAGTTCTTGTATCAATCGGTTGCATGAAACGCATTTTGATGTCACCCCGTTTCACAATCCATCCGTTGCCTTCAAGCTTTTTCCTGGCACCAGCCATTGCAACAGGGAGAATAATTGCATCGCTTTCTATCGCAATCCGAATGCTTCCTGCCTTAAAAGGGGCAACTGTCCCCTCTTTATTACGTGTTCCTTCCGGGAAAATCAGGACAGCTCTATCTGTTGCCTGACTGCTCACCGTGTTTTCAAGCGTCTCCTTGGCTCTTCGCATATCGTTCCGGTTAAACAGAACACCGCCTGTCTTTTTGATCCAATAACCAAGTAAAGGAATACGTCCAAGTTCGCTCTTTGCAATAAAGCCGACTGGATAGGGAGAATTAAGCAGCACACAGGGTATATCTAGATAGCTCTCATGATTTGAGACGATAAAAATACGTCTGCCGGCAGGAAGAGAGTCAAAAACAGTGAGACCTTCTACTACAAGATTCGATTTGGATAAAAACATGATAAGACGGCCATATTCATGTCCCATCTGAACCATGACATCGGTCTCTTTTCTGCGCAGAATTGTTGTATATAAAAAGAGCCTCAATACTGCCGTTCCCATAAACAGGATTATTACAAATCCTGCGAAAAGAGAATTGAGCAATCCGAATACTTTTAACATTAGTATTTATGATTTCTTATATACAACAGCTGGATCAAACATCTTAACTTCGTCAGTTGTTATTGAACCGTCAGCCTCAACTTTATATGCAAAGCAGGACTCCCAGCCTTCGTGACAGGCTCCGTTTTTCTGTTCAACCTTAAAAACTGCTGCGTCGCCGTCGCAATCGAATCGGGCCTCTTTTACAAGCTGGAAATTACCGCTCTCCTCGCCTTTCAGCCAGACTTTCTTACGTGAACGGCTCCAGTAAGTCATTTTACCTGTATCCATTGTCATTTTAAGCGTCTCTGCATTCATAAAGGCGCACATCAGCACCTTACCGCTTTTCCAGTCCTGAACGATTGCTGTAAGAAGTCCGTTGCTGTCGAATTTTGCTTTTTCAGCGTATGTCATGTTATCTCCTATTATTATTTCCTTATTTGTCCATTACCTATTACAACCCACTTGTAGGTTGTTAAATCATATGCGCCCATCGGCCCGCGTGAGTGCAGTTTATCTGTGCTGATGCCTATTTCCGCCCCCAACCCGTATTCTCCGCCGTCTGCTAGACGTGGTGATACATTCCACATTACAGAAGATGAGTCAACGAGAGAGATAAACTCCTCTGCCTTTTTCCTGTTTTTTGTAACTATTGCATCAGTATGAGCAGATCCGAATTTTGCAATATGGTCAGCCGCTGCTTTCACACCTGAAACTATTCTTACATTAGCTTTAAGATCGAGATATTCATTGTGGTAATCAGCTTCAGAAGCCTTAGCAACTTCACTGCAGAGCTTAACAGTTTTAGGACAGCCTCTTAATACCACCCCTTTATTAAGGAGTGCTTTTATAATCTTATAAGAACTCTGCTTTGGAAATTTTTCATCAATCAGGAGAGTTTCCATTGCGTTGCAAACACCGGGTCTCTGCACTTTTGCATTGACAACTATAGATTCTGCCATTTTAAAATCGGCATCCTTATCGATGTATACATGGCACTGCCCTTTGTAATGCTTAAGTACTGGTATTCTTGAATTTTCTGATACGTACTTTATAAGTGCCTCTCCGCCGCGGGGAATTACCATGTCAATATTTTCAGTTTCATGGACAAGATGAAGAATAGCTTCGCGGTCTAACGTTTCGACAAGCTGCACACAATCCTGACTAATGCCGTTTGCTTTAAGCGCCTTTTTAAAAAGGGACGCCAAAGCCGTATTGGAATAATAGGCCTCTTTGCCGCCACGAAGAATTACACTATTGCCTGACTTTATGC
>JAEUSG010000685.1 GCA_016788315.1 Fibrobacterota bacterium
AATTGTAAGACAGTATGACTTTAATGGCAATTATCTGAAAACGGTTTATCCTTTTTCTGCGGATCTACCTTACGAAAGCGCAAAGGGGTGGAAACCAATTAAAAATCCAGACAATAGCACCATTACACCAGTTCACAGCAACAACTCTCTGCCTACATATTCCCGGTCTTTATTTGATATGATGCTTGAAAGCAGGATGACTCCATCTCTGCAATTTATGGATGAGAACGGATACCTTTTCTTCGGAAATATTACAAACTTCAATACTTTTACAACGAGCGGTGGAAAAACAGACTCAACACCATATTACACCACTATATCATCACCAACACTGCCACCGACTATCAAAGGCGATCCTTACTGGATGTTCGGTATTGCACTGATGACTCGCATCCCAGGCAGCAGCGATTTTCTTGTCAGCGGAGTATTCAGCGGAAGTGGAGACCACTTGACAACTCTTGATACAACAGGTTTTTATCGCGATGGTAGGATTTTTAGAATCAATGGACAAACGCGAGCAGCCACTCTCTATCTTGACATAAATACTGTGATTACAAGTGTAGCAGCACGAGGAACAATCCTGCAGGGTAAAGATGATTATTTCGCAGCTATTCATGGCACGGCCTTTGATGCCAAAGGTCGTCTCTATGTTGCGAACAGAGTTGCCAAAGCGATAGTTGTTTATGATACTGTGAATATGCAGCCTCTTGACAGCATCCCTCTTGCCGGATGTGATCGCATGGAGATAAGCCCAGCTACCGGACACATCTTTGCATTGGCCCGAACAGGTTCGGCATATGGTGGATATTTACGGCTTTTCAAATTCGCTCCTTTTGATTCAGGTGCTGCCCGTATCTGTTCTGTAACCGTTCAGCCAACAGTTGGAGGTTATTCAAGTTATCTGAATGTGGTTGATAGCAGTGCAGGAAGGAAAGTATGGGTAGGAGGTAACACTGTAAGCATTTATAACGATGCTGGTACAACACTGACCCTTTTTAAGGATTTCAGTAAGGTAATAAAACAGGATGCGCCTGGTTTTGATCGTATATCGGTAGACAGGAGAAATGAAAACGTTTATTTCAACGATTCCTGGCAGGGTATATACAAAATTACCGACTGGTCAAATCCATATGCCAGAGCATGTAGCACATCGGCCGGGAAAAGGCTCAGCGCCAGTGACGTTGTGATAAGTCCATTTTATATGCTTTATCTCCGTGAAAGTATTCCTTCAAAAACAAGTAGCAAATTGACAAGATATACTATTGGAGATGGCAAACACACACCTGTCAATTTTTCGAACACAGGGAATAATGTTGTAACACCATATCTTTCGCATAGAAAAGGGGCAGTTGTAGGGGAAAAGGGTTTTGCCGTTTCAAATAGCGGTATAGTTGCAAGTCTCAATATGGCGCCGGGCGGTTATCAGCTTTCATTTTATTCCGATACCGGTTCTGCAGATACAACTCAGGGCGATGTTAAAATATTCCCTCTGTTGCTTCAGTGTGGCGGGTTAAAATTTGATGCAAAAGGAAATATTTATCTTGGAGCAAAAGTGACAGCTCCAAATTCAATTATTAACCCAACATTCAGTAATGACTGGTGTTATAAGACTTCAACAGGTAACATTGTCCGTTTTCCTGCGGGGTTTGATACGGCATCTATGCCATCAACTGGCGCTATCACTACTCCTTCAGCATACAAAGTATATCCGACAGTTATAGCCCCTTTCAGCAGAGAGCCTGGCGGCGGATTTTGTGTCTGCCGTAGTCCCCGTTTTGACGTAGATCCGTATGGTAGACTCTTTATGTCAAATGGAGTTACAAACAGCGTGACTATAGCAGACAATGAAGGAAATGAAATTGTCCGTTTCGGTCAGTACGGAAATATTGACGATCCCGTAACCGACACGAGAATATCTTTGTCGTGGCCGACGAGTGTTGCAGCGAGTGAAGATTATGTTTATGTAACAGATAACGGTAATAACCGCATTGCAAGAGTGAAGATGACTTATGAGGCAGATAACTATCCTAATTTGCGTAAGTACACTTCTGTTGAAAACAGTAGGGTAGCAAACAGCGCTTCGGTAAAAATCAGTCCGAATCCTTTTAATCCGGAGGCTTCCATAAAAGTTTCCCTGCCTGAGAAAATGAGAGTAAGACTTGAAGTGTTTAATGTCGAGGGGAGAATAATTAAGATTATCGCTTCTGATATTTTCGCAAAGGGCGATTATCGATTTGTTTGGAATGGTACAGATATGAATAATCGGGTTATATCCTCCGGAACTTATTATGTTCGTTTAACGGCAGGTTCGAAAGAGTTGTTTGAGAGGATTACTTATCTAAGATAAAAAGAGGATCTAATTATGAAGAAAAGATACCTTTCTTTTGCTTTACTTTGTCTTGTGTCCGCAGTTTCATTCGGCGGTATTCTTGACTCTTTGCCTGTTAATACCTGGGTTCGTATTGCCTCTTCACCCGGCGATCCGCGTGGGCGCGAGGTGGCGCCAGGACGCTGCGCAACATGGACCTATGAACCCAACGTAAAGAAATTTTTCCGCTATGGCGGTACTACGCCTTCCTATTCAAATGCCCTTTATTCATTTGACCCGGTAAGTTTGACATGGGCTGTGGTTCGCCCTTTTGATGAGACTTATCCGGCAAATCGCCCCGGAGGAGGAACAAACTGGACTCTAGCTTATGACTCTGTTCGTAAAGCTATCTGGATAACCAACGGCTGGCGTTCCACTTATTCAACTGGCGATATGGGTGTATGGCTGTATGATGCTGTCAATGATACGTTTAAGCGGGTGGCAAATAGCGGCCTGTTAAGTTACGGCGCATATGATCCTGATCATGATCTCATCCTATCGTCGCCGGTAACTAATACGTGGCCGTATAATCTTACAACACAATTCTTTTCTCCTGCAACAGGTCAGTGGACTGTGAAACCGGCAACCATATCACCATCTGCTAGATGGGAGCATAATTTTCCTGTTATATATGATCGTTCAGTTGGTAAGTTTGTTCTGTTTAAGTCAACATCGGTATGGACCTTTGACCCCGTAGCAAAGGAATGGGCGGTGCTGGACAGTATAGCGGCAGGAGGAATTGTCTCCTTTCCTGCTATAGCATACGATCCTCTGCACGAAGTTGCGTTTATTTATGGAGGATTAACATCTCCTGACTCAACAGTGAATAAGACACTTATTTATAATGCAAAAACGAAGACACTTACCAAGCTGAATGTCCCTGGCTTACCTGGCATAAGCCATGCAGTTTACATACCACAGGCTCTGGCATGGGATCCTCTGCACAAATGCATGCTCATGAATGAACCGGATCTCGGTGTGTGGGCGTTTAAATATGATCCGGCAAGCCCAATGGGAACCACAGCCCTTAATTCAGAAGCTATTGTTATAGGTAAAGCACCGGCAAATCCTCCGGCACCGGGAAGAACGGAAGCACCACTGAGATCTTTTCCAACACCGCTTAATCAGAAGATTCTTGACATGGCTGATAATTCCGTGATACAGGTTAGCGCTGATGGCGGTACAGGTGGAGAAATTATGTGGGATTATGATCCTGATGCAGGTGTTTTAATCCGATATGGCGGATGCGGTAACAGCAGCGGCTCATATTGGGGAGGATATGGAAATCAGCTTGAACTTTATGATCCGGGAACAGGAATGGTTTACTGCAGAAGAACTCTTGAAGGTGCCGGAGTGAATAGGCCTAGGGGATCCTGCACCCGTTCAACCATCTACGACACAAGACGAAAAGAGTGGCACTTTTTCGGAGGTGTCGGCAGCGGCCCGATTATGCCTCCTCCGGGATCAACATCCTATGCTTACAATGTTGCGAAAGATTCTTTCACCGCTTTCCCAAGTGAACAGCCGTCACCGACAGGAAACATGGGTACTTTTCTCTGTTATGACAGCATACATGACATAACAATTTTACCAGACAGCGGTAAAACTTATGTGTTTCATTTCGAGACCGGTATCTGGGAAACAAGAATTACAGCTGTAAGTCCCGGGACGATGAATAATATGAAAACCAGCTATTATTATCGCAGTGCATTTATGACAAATGTAGGAAAGTTCATCACCCTTAAAAATAAAATCACAGGGACCGATTCTGTCATGGAAACCTGGACCTATGACCCTGCAGCTAATCTTTGGGAGAATGTCAACAGCACAGTTCGTCCAACCTATCGCGGCTGCAATTATGGCCTTGCTTATGACAGTAAGAACGGAGTTGTGCTGCTTGTTGCCGGTCAGAAATCATGGAACAGCACTCCTGTAAACGATATGTGGATTTATCATCCTGTTGAGAAGACATGGGAAGAAATGAAACCACCAGCTGTCGCAGGTTTTCCAATAGCAAATGGTTTTGCTCTCACGACAGCTTACGACAGCCGTCACAATGCTTTTATTATGACCGCCGGACCATGGACTGGTTCACATTATCCGGTGATGGCTTACCGTTATAAAAGGGCGGCAACCGCTGCAGAACAGCCAGGAGAGCGTAAGAACGATATTCTGCTGACATCATCACCTAATCCATTTAATCTGGAGTCCGCAATAAAAGTATATCTGCCTGACAGAATGCAGGTAAAGCTTGAGGTGTTTAATGTTGACGGGAGAATGATCAGGGTTATTGCCTCTGATATGTTAGCTAAAGGCGAACACCGCTTTATTTGGAATGGCAAGGATTTAAACAGCAGAACCGTAGCTGAAGGTGTCTATTATCTGCGTGTTACTGCCGGAAACAAAGAGCGTTTCGAAAAGATTGTTTATCAGAGATAAAATAAAACCGATGCTGCAGACCATCACATCTACAGCATCGATTCCGGGTAGGTTTCCCGTCGGACGAAAGAGTATTATTTGTTTAGTAATATTCTCTTAGAGATGGTTTTGTTTGCTGACTTAGCCTTTACAAGATAAAAGCCACTGCTGAATCCTTTTGCATCCCAAGTTACAGAGCTGTTTGCTGAAGCGTTGAATTCTGCAACACATTTGCCTGTGATGTCATAAATAGATATCGCGACTGGTGTTTTTGAATTGCCAACACTAATTTTTGTTGCAGGATTAAAAGGATTTGGTATAACGTTAATCGTAAACTCTGAATTAGATTCATTAGTAAATTCACTTTCTGTTGAAGAAATTGTACCAATGATGGGGCGGACCCCTGAGATCACAGATCGCGAGAACATGAATGTTGGAAAATATTTTGTATCAGACCAGTGTGGCATATAATTATACTCATGGAATATATCAGACTGCTCGGTAGTCAGATATGTTGTGAGTTTGTTTGTCGTAGTATTGCCTTTCGAAGAATCATTGTCGATATTTGTAAACGACATCTTAAAAAGTTGCCCCTCACGTGGAAATCCATTAGCATCGAAATAATTCATTGCATTGAGGTTAGACCATACACTACCATCTGAATGAAATGGTATCATTATCTCGACATGTATCACTGATCTTCCCCATTGGTCTTTCCCATGATATTTTGAAGCGACTTTGATACCTCGGTTCATTACTGCTCCATCAACATAATCGTATTCAGGTATAATGCTTTCATTTAACAAAGTGCCCATATTGTTTCTGTTGATTTCTTTACCTAAATGCATAAAAAACCATTCTGCTTGATCTGGAAATCTGTTAAATGTTCTATCGTTTGCTACGTAGCGCCGGAATGTGCTCTGTTGCTGTATTGAAAGTCGAAGAACCTCCATTGTTCGAAGGGTATGTTGATAGTCAATCATCGCTGTCGTAGAATGCTTCCTTAATGCATAATAGAGTACAGTGTCGGAATATGTTATTACCCAAGATGATGATGTATCTACAAGTTCTGCTGCAGCTTTATTAAGAGAATCTATGACTTTTTTTAGAGAGTCGGTAGTTCTTGTGTAAGTATTAAGCGGTGAATAGTCGATAATGTAATCTTTGCTCCATTTTCCTGCTTCATACAAACCCCAATCGGATGGATCGATCTTCAGTTCAAAAGCATCATTGTTGTAATAGCGCCCTTTTGTCAGTGTATCGAGAATATCATCATGGATTTGAATACCAATATAAAGTCCATCTTTATTGTACATATATCGCCAAACAGCAAACAAATCATTAACGCCAGTATATCTGTACACACCTTCGGTCACAGGAACACATAAATTTGAGCCACCTTGTAAAACTGAATACATCTTTGTCATGTTACCTACTCCCAAAGTATCTGAAAAACTCCAGACAGAATCTTCCAAAAGTCCATCTATTACAGGAGAAAGTCTTTCTCCGGGTCTGTTTCTGTCAGGTGGTGTTAATCCGATCAATATGGGTTCGTCGCCTCTATAGTTTCGTTCGAAGGCTGCTTTACCAGATGTGTCACCACATACTGCAAATGGATTTGGGTAATTGGCTGGATCTGCATAATCAGTGGAGTTTTGGCCTAAAGCCAGGCCTCCACAAAGCGCGAGTAAAGTTAGAAATTTCATATTTTATTCTCCATTAATTTTAAATTACAGTTTACTTTTTTGATGGTTTCTCTTCTTTCGTTCTGAACCTTATAGTGATCGCTAAAAATCCTCCTTTCACTTCAGGGACAGGTTTGCATTAATTTCCAGCTCGAATCAGTCGCACGATCCGGATTGCACGACAGATAAGGGCAGTAATGATTATTAAGCCATGTATTAACAGTATCAGAAACATTGCAAAGATGATTGTATGCAACATCAATATTGCAGTTCAACTTGGTAATTGATAAAGGGATGCTAGTAATCTGGTTTAATCTCACAGATACTTCTTTTAGTGCTGTCATTTGCCCTATTGAATCAGGTAGAGAGCCAAGAGAATTGCTGGAAATTTTTAAAGTCTGCAGTCGGGAAAGTTTTGAAATGTTTTGCGGTAATTGTCTCAATTTGTTAAACGAGACATTTAAAAGAATTAGCTGTGAGAGATTCTCAATGTTTGCAGGCAAGCTATCAAAAAAATTATCAGAAAGGTTCAGTTCTTTAAGATTGATGCAATTTGTAAGTACTTCGGGCCACATTTTGAATTTATTGCCGGAAAAATTTATCCCGTGAAGAACAGGCAATGACTTTAATGTTTCAGGAAGGGAATCAAGATTCATTTGTGAAATTTCAATAACCTGCAAAGCTTTACATTTGCCTATTTCTTCAGAAATGCGAAGTCTGTTTATAGTAGTTGATTTTGTACCAAAAGCGCCAAAATATGTAAGAGCGGTCAGGTTCCCAATTGATGCAGGAATGACTTTCAGGTTTCCGTTGTACTGTATATATGTAACACGTCCATTTAAAACCCATGAAACATCTTTTATACTTTTGAGAATGCCATTGCTGTCAAGCAGTGCCCTGACAGCCAATGTATCTGCGCGGTATAATGAATCGCTTATATTGTTTGCTAAAAGCGGGAGCTGGATTTCACCTATCAGCGTCGTACAAGCTGGAGCCACAATGAAAGGATCTGAATCGAGTACCAGGTATCGTTTATCTGAAGATTGACACCTAACCTGATAGTTTCCTGCTGGTATGCTTGTAAATATGAAATCTCCATTATCGTTAAGATAAGCTACTCGGCCTAAGTGCCAGAGTACAGCATAGGCGTTTCTGGAAAATGCTGTGTTGCTATCTTGTGGAATGAGGCGTCCCTTTATGACCCCCATTGTTTTTAGCGTATCGGCAGGGAGCATCAGGTTTGTGTTGTTTCCTGCATATTGACAGAAACGTATTGATCCGTTGTTTCTTCCATCAAATGAATTTACGATGTAGTTTCCAGCCGCAAGTCCGGAGAAACTGAAATTACCGTATTGATCAGTAGAATCGATAAGAAATGATTTATTTGATGTATTTAATGTCGGCTCGCTCTCTATACTTAATTCAACTCGTGCCGAAGCTGCCGGTGTACCGTCAGGATAGACCAGTTTTCCGGCAATCAGTGCATTTCCATGATCATCGGTTCCTCCAGCCAAATCGGGACCGCTTACATTACTACAGTTAGTTGAAATTAACAACAATACAGAAACAAATAGAGTCAGAGAAAGATTCTTCATACCAAAGCTCCCTTCGACTCCCCTTTGGATTTAATGCTCATTGGAAAAAGCTGAATATTTACATTGTAAACCCGATCGCTTTCCGATTCTTCAGAGACTATTCTTTTTATCCTGTCTTTAAAGAGAAGAATTTCCTGCTTGACAAGTTTGAAGCTGCGTTCTGTAAGGCCCATAGTAAGACTTGAAACATCACGCTCAGAAGGAGGGGTGTCCTGAATTGAATTTTTTCCAAGTTCTGCAAGCTGAGTATTTAAAGCACGAACTGCAACAGAGATTACTTCCTGCTGAGTGGTCTGGTGCGGAAAGGTCTGAGTATATCTGCCATTGGAATCGCGCTTAAGTAGATTGAGATGTAGAAGAAGTTTTACAGCTGCTTTTGCTTCGCGTACTTTAATAGCCGGCGCAACACTGGCCGCAAGGAGTTCATAATCTTCTTTCCAGTCTAGGACACATGCAAGTTCACGGATTGCGACATTATGCCAGTTAGAGTAGTAGCCGGACATTTCAATTGGCAGAACCTTTTCCTCAATCTGCGGAAGCTGGTTTCGCATCTCATTCAGATATTTCTGTTTAGCTATATCTGTATCGGCCTGGTTGAAGTTAACGAGAGCCTCAAAATATCCGGCATCTGTTCCTGTAAGTCCGAGACCTTTGATAAATTGTGGTATAGTTGAATCTGTTAGATTACGTGTTCCTTCAACCACTTCCTTATATAGTGCGGTGGATTTAATGCCTGCTTTCTGACAGAAATAGCGGTAAGAGAAAAAGGTACTCATCTTTTTTCTCGCCTCGTAGTAGTCGGAGAGGTATTTCCGGTAGTCAGTATAATTTAGAATGTTCAGCATAGTTTTGTTCGTCCTCGTTATCAATTTAAACAAACGAATAGTCTTTAGCAATGGGTAAAAACAAATAGTGTTCTCATATTGAGAACACTATTTGGCGAAATAAGAGAAATTATCGCGTTTGTATGTGACGCTTTTATTATTACGAGAACAATGCTGTCGGTTGAATTAGCGGACTAAATTCAATTTTTTCTGCAGCCGTTTACCACCAACTGTTGCTACGGCAATATAGCATCCGGTTGAAACGGCTAAACCGGTTTTGTCCTTTCCATTCCATTTTACTGAGAAGTTATCTCCATTTACAGACAGTGATTGTGTGAGATCTATAACCATTTTGCCCTTCAGATCATAGATAATAAGCGATACTTTTTCTTTTGAAGAATAGAAAAATTGTATGGTTGTGACCGGATTGAATGGATTGGGCGTCGCTGATATGCTGTGTCCTTGTAGCGATTTTACTGAATGTTTTTCTTGAGGCACAGGTGCCATAAAGCCCGGCATGTTATCGAGAGCATATTTCATGTTAACACGGGCAAGACGTGAGTTAACCCAGTCATTTATATAAATGTAATCCTCTGTAGCGGCAACAGCAATTGGCCATGCAAGTGGAACGTCACTTTCGTTAAGTCTGTTGTCAGTATTACCATACTTACCGAATGCTATAATTGTATTTCCTGCATTGTCAGCAACTGTGATTCTGCTTGCGGCTCCGTGCGGTGTAAAAATGCGTCCATATGGGTCTACATCAAATCTAGGTGAACGGCATACACAGGAGCTGCCGCCATCGGCACTGAAGGCTCCGTAGGGCTGCGGATAAACGAATGCTGCACCTACGGCAGTAGTGCCGCTGATTGAGCCTGTTGCAGAAGGGGCATATTTCGCTACAGCTCCTCCCATGCCAAAACCCCAGTCCGACTCGTAACCAGGCGGAACAATGCGATCTGCTGCCTTTATATTCATGCCAAGATAGACATTTCCGGAACGATCGAACTTGACGCCGCCACACTTGCCTCCGAGCGTGGTTACAGTTAGAACACCCTTGAAAGTTGTGTCTGAATATCCAGTGTCTGGATAGGTGCTGTATGCGTAATCGTTCCAGCTTTTCATGAAGATTGCACCAATTGTGCCTTGAGGGCTTACAGAGAATCCTTTGTCGCCCCAGCCTATTCCATATCGGCCAAACAGATAATTTGTCGCTCTGTTTGATCCGGTGTTTGAGTAATTAACCGGAACATGAAGTCTGTCCTGCGTATATCGTTCTATCGGGCCGTCAAAAGCATTTACTCCGCGGACATATAGTAAACCGCTTGGTGCAATGGTCATATCGCCTGCCCAAAGTGGCTGACGGAGACTTGTAGAGCAGCGGGCCAGTATTGGGTTTGACCAGTTGTCAATTTTCCATACACCGGAATAGGAGTCTGTTACGTAGGTTCTTTCGCTCTTTCTATCAACTGCTATCCTGTCGTAAATCAGATTTTTTATCCCAGTCGAGAAATCTCGTACAAGGCTCAATGATGAACCGTTGTCAATGTATTGACGTACGCCGAATCTGGCATATCCTGTCCAGATAACGGTGTTGTTGCCGTCTTCGGTAAGTACTAATGAGGGAGCTCCGGAGTGTGTTGCTATACTTGTTGTGAGAGATACTGTAGCGGTTGCAGCAGCGGGATTTCTCCAACCTGTAAATTTCAGGAGGCTCATAGCTGATTCGGAACGGGTGATTACGTAAAGTGCACCGGTTCTTTTGCTTACCTGAACAAGATCGGGATTAACTACCGGAAGAGCTCCTATCAATACGCCGTTTGTATCATAAACACTTATACGGCGATGGAGCCTGTCGCACACGAAAACATGAAGTGAATCGTCAATTGTAACACCGTGAATCGTTGAGATAGCATTAGCTCCTCCGCCGATTTTTGCAGCTCTTTCTGTTTTTGAAACTGGAATTGAGTCGAGACGGATAAACGGAGTCACAACTCCAGTAGAGCGATTTACCTTGAAAACCTGTCCATCGGCCCAGAATCCTGTATCGAGGGCATTTGTCAACCATGTACCCATATCAACTAAGCCGAAGTAATATCCGCTCAGATAAAGATAGTCAGGATTTGCGGAATTAACGAGATAACCTGGTCCGCAAAGGCGATAGCTTCCGCCTGGAGCGGCCGGAGCGGTTATGATTTTTCTTTTTACAGATGAAGCGAGTGCGCCACTTTCAGACAGCGTCTGGGCATCTGTTCCGTTTACAAAAACAAGTTCACCAGGCCTTCCAATAGGGAGCATTTGTGTGGTGCCGTTGACAAGAAGCGAAGAGGTCATAAGAGGATTGTGTATGGCGCTTGTTTTCGGACTCCAGCTGCCGGCACTTAAGAGATTTACCCCATATCCAGCCACAGAATCGGCAGGGAGTTCAGGCGATGGAGGGAATACTGTTTTCAGGTAATCACCGTTTGGACCATATTTTCGTAGAAAGAAACTTCTACTGTTGCCATTTCCAGCACTGCCGTATATGAAAAGGGAGCCGTCAGATGAGCGAACTATACCGCCGAATGTCAGATTAAAGGCGTATACATTTTCACCTACTAGGTTATCAGTTGTTACAGACATTCCTGCTCTTACTCTTAC
>JAEUSG010000701.1 GCA_016788315.1 Fibrobacterota bacterium
AGCTGTGTCAGTTTTATAGCGATGGTGAATAGCAGAAAGAGTTGCAGATTGGTCTGCCCGGTTTACCACAGCACCTTGCGGCATGTAGGTTTCCTGATCCCATCCCATGAGTGCGCCTATTTGTTCGAGATGAGCTATTTCGCGATACTTGTCAAGGAAAGTGCTGTATTTGGTATTAATAGGTAAAAAATGATTTGTTTTGATAATAGAAAATTATTTCTTACTATGAGGACAGCACTTAGGCTTTTCCTTAGACTCTTCCTTCTTTACCGGACAGCACTTTGCTTTGTCTTTTGTCGTATGGTCGCATTTGCCATCTTTGTTGGCATCAACAAAGTTTTTGCAGTTTTTCCCAGCTTTGCAGCAGGATGAGTCAGAAGCATGGTCACATTTACCATCTTTATTTGCGTCGACAAATTTTTCGCACTGTTTGGTTGTATCACATTTGCTTTCAGCTTTAGTTTCAGCAAAAAGAGTAAAGGAAAACATGGCAACAAGAACAGTGGACAGGGTTAAAACTTTGAACATATAAGATCCTTTCATATTTGGTTACAGTACTAAAATACTAAATTGCTATAAAACAATCCTGTTTATCCAGATTTCAAAGTGGCCTTTCTGAATCCATTTTATATTACGATATTGACTAGTCATGTTTTTCAACTTTAGGCCAGGCAGGGATTTTTTCAGATCTTTTGCTATCTCTTCAGCAGTTAATTTGTCGCTCTCTTTAAAAAAGCGTAGTTCATTTGTCTGGATGTTCTTGTTTACTATTTGTATAGGCATAACATTAATCGTGGTGTTTTGAATTTTAATTCGTTTAAACAGATCGATACTGTCAGACACAGCTTTTAGAGATGTCGAGTCTTTTAAATGTATCCAAAGCCTTAGAACGTTTGCTGTTGTATCAGTGCTGCGAAGGAGTTTACTGCTGCTCTTTATTGATATGTCTACGTTTTTTTGGATCAGTTTATCAAGTTGAGCATTGACAGAAACAGCGGCAATTATTGCAATGAGAATAAACTTCATTGTTTAACCTTTCCGCAGCTGTTTCTTTGCAGATCAAGACAAATATCCTGGATGGTGGACTGACATTTAGAAAGTTCGCTCTTTTTCTGCGTAAGCTGATTTTTTGTTTCGCCAATCTCATATTCCATTGCAGGAGAAAGAGAAACACCGCCATTTGTATTCATCATCAGCGAGAGTTTTGAGTTTGTCTCATTAATCTCTTTTTCGAGTGTTTGAACTCTGATTTGATTCTGAGTTAGCAGCATATATTTCTCAAGCATACAATTTAGAGAGGCTATTTCTTGCTGTAAATCACTTTTTGTTGAGAATCGGTTGTTGAGCCAGAAAAATCCGCCCAGGAAGAAAACTAGAATCGCTATTAGTTCTTTGTACTCTTTTAATTTTGTTATCATGTAACAGTATCTCCATTAGAATATTTGAGAAGGGAAAGATAAGAAATATTATATAGTTTAGTAAAACGATAGTGATAAAGTTAGAGTAATAGGTATTTTAAAAGTAAGATGAAGTTAAAGAATAATCTTTTTGCTGTTTTGATTATATCGGCTCTATATTCGAATATTTATGCGGCAACACAGCATGTAAATTCAGCAAGCCAACTTCAGCCATCAGTGAATCAGCTTGAAGCGGGCGACACTCTTTATCTGGCTGCAGGTACGTATACAATAGATACCTCATTATTTCTATTGAACCTTAAAGGGACTAAAGAACGGCCTATTGTAATACGGAATGAATTTGGACAGACCCCGATACTTAAGTACGATTCTCTTTTCACACTCTTTGTACATATAGA
>JAEUSG010000708.1 GCA_016788315.1 Fibrobacterota bacterium
GTTCTGACAGCAGATTATATCATGCTGATATATCATGTTGAAACAATTACCTATTCTTTTAGCTGTTTTGTGATACAGATCACGGATATGCTAACCATTCTAAAATAACTTTACGGAGAGAATTATAAGTGTTATACTATATAATAAAGTCTGTTACGATAAGGGAGATTACTTATGAAGATATTGTCATTTCTGTTGATTTTGGCTATTTCCACTGCATATGCTTCGTTTGATGGCGGTCTTAAATTAACTGACGAAAATTACTCACTTGAACGGCAGTTTTGTCTAAAAAATGACTCAATTTACATAGAGGTATACGATCCTGATCTTGATACCAATGGATCTGTTCGCGAAACTCTTAATGTGCAGGTCTCAAGTCCGGTTGAAACTGCCGGAGATACAGTTAAACTTATTGAAACATGGTCCGGAACAGAGTGGGTTTTGAGAGGTGCTATTAAACTCGACAGCTCTGCAACCCCAATTAACAATGATGGTAAAATTCAAGCAACTATGGGCCAGCTGATTATTGTAAAATATCAGGAGAGCATGAATCAGTATGATAATCCGGTTTTGCATGAAAGAAGGGCTCTTTTTGTTGGAACTGTGATCGATGGTGGAACTGCTGGAAATGTAACCTGGCTCAAAACTTTCTCTCCCTATTTTGTAAATTCATCGTATCAGGTAAACGTTGGGGATACTCTTACCATTCAGCCGGGAACTAAGATCTATTTTCCGTCAAATGGTGATATTCATTCAGAAGGGGTCAAACTTACAGTCTATGGTAATCTGCAAGCTGAAGGTACATCGTCAGACTCCATAATCTTCGCCTCTTTTGGTATTCAGCCAACAGCAGACGACTGGGAAGGTTTGTATGTTTACAATGGGTCGATCCATCTAAAATATGGTGTTATCCGCAATTCTGAGTATGGTGTAAGATGGGAGTACGGGTATGACCCTTCGCCTCGAAACAATCTTGTACGTCATTCCTCTTTCATAAGAAATAAAACAGCAATTCGTCAATATGTCTACAATGCACCTAACAGTTCATTTGTTATTGACAGTAATGACATTGAACTATTTGCTACTCTCGATTCTTCCTCTTTTGCCGGTATATCAGTCAATCAGAGCACATCGGTGGAAGATACTCTCATAATAACTGATAACAAAATTCGCATACATAATACGGCTTCATCCAATTCAAACTACGGCATGGAGTTATATGGCCGATACTCAGGCGGTACATATTACAGAGCTGTAATTGATCGTAATATTGTTATGGCAGATTCCGCTTACACAGGGAAAAACACAGTAGGTATTTATTACTCAAACTTCAAAGATTCAGATCTCAGAAATAACAGAGTCAGTGGATTCAACAGGGGACTGCAGCTTTGTCAGAACAGCGGTTCTGTAATTACCGGAAATATATTTACCAGAAATTCCAGAGACTGTTACATTGACTGTACACCAGATATTCAAATCAGGAACAATGCATTTGCGAGCAATGCTGTTGGCGGGTATGGGCTGTATAATGTAAACTGGGCCGATATAGATGCCAGAAACAATTATTGGGGAGCTACTGCTACTACTGAAATGAATGGCGGAGGAAATCCCAAAAACATCAGCAGAATATTTGACAAAATGGATGATTCCTACAGCGGTAAGGTTGATTATGCCGGCTGGCTGTCGGACACTGCCGGAACTCCTTCTGCTACGGGAAACGAGGGTTTTGTTGAGCTTCTTGAAAATGGTCAATACACATTCAGACAGCACTTTATTACAGGCGAAAATGCGCTTGTAAGAGTTATTGATGCTGACTTGAATACAAACAACAGTACTGCTCAGACTGTAAAGATCAGGTTTCAGACAGGGGTTGAGTCTACGGATACATTGGTTCTGACCGA